>NZ_JBFIII010000035.1 GCF_041601295.1 Immundisolibacter sp. | reverse complement strand
CGCCAACGCGGTGGCAGACGCGATTGGCGCAGCGGTCATGGAATTGCCGGTCAGCGCCGAGCGCGTTTACGCCTTGCTGCAACACACCCGCCGCCCGCGCGCGGCCTGAATCAGGAGCCCCGATATGGCCGTCATCATGCTCGCCACGCAGAAAGTGAAGGACTGGGATTTACTCGCGGAGTACCGCAAGGGGGCAGGACCCATCGTGCGTCGCCATGGCGGCGAGCTGCTTGGGCGCAGCAACACGCCGGAATGCCTGCACGGCGAGCCGGCCGACTCAGCGATAGTGTTCCGTTTCCCCAGCCGCGAGGCGGTCGACGCCTGGCTTGCCGACCCGGACTACCAGCCGCTGAAGATCATCCGCGACCGTGCAGTCGACATGAATCTGTTGATTGTCGACGCGATGTAACGCATACCCCCAAACCAAACAGAGAACTCACCATGCCCACGCAACTGCCATTCACCAAATCGGAAGCCAAGACCTGGGCCAAGCAGACTCTCCGAGACTGGTACGACTGCCCGTGCACGCCATTCCTGCCCGACGACAGCCTTGATGAGGACGGCCTGCGGCGCAATACCGAGTACTACATCGACATCGGCGAGAGCGGTCTTGTGGTTGGCGGCTTTGTCGCGGAGTGCTGGAACACATCGGTAACCGAGTGGATGCGTTACCACGAAGTCATCGCCGAGGCAGCCGACGGGCGCATTCCGTTGCATACGATCATCTTCGACCAGAGCGTCCATCAGGCGATGGAGAAGCTGAACTTTGTCGAGAAGCTCGGCTACGTGGCGGCCGAGGTGGTCACGCCCATCGTACAGCTGCGCTCGGACCAGGAAATCTACGACTACTTCAAATACCTGGCCGATCACTCGAACCTGGCGCTTTTGTTTTACCGCTCCATGGTGTCCGGCCATCTGATCAGCCTGGACCTGTGTCGCCGGCTGGCGGAGATTCCAAGTTACGTGGGCATGAAGCAGGGCAGCTTGAACCACGTCGACTCGGTCAAGCTGCGACGCATGGTGGGGGACGATTTCATCGTCAGTGACCCGATCGAAACCCATTGGTTGAACGACCTGCGCCACGGCGGGCAGGTGCTGTACGGCGCCTTCCATCACATTGCCTATGGCAAGAAGCGCCATTTGCTTGAGGAGTACACGGCCCTGGCCCGCGCCGGCCAGTGGGACGCGGCCTTCGAGAAGTGGACAGAACTCACGCCGGTGCGGGATCTGGCCGACGAAATCATGCTGGCACCCCTGGCCGGCAACTTCACCTATGCCACCTTGCTGGGCAACCTGAAAGCCTGGTACGAGGCGATGGGCCTGGCGATGGGCGTCATGCGTTCGCCGATTCGTCAGGTAACACCGGAGAAGAAAGAATGGCTACGCGGGCGCCTGAAGGAGCTGGGCGTCATTTGAACCGCCCGCAATAGGGTTACGCCGGGCGATCAATGCGATGTCGAGAGCGAGCGCCCCCTGGCGCGATCAGTTGCTTGCGCAGTATTTGCCGAGACGTAGGGGGCCGCTGGTTCAAGCTGTGGTTCCCGTCGTGCAGAGAGGTACGGCCTGAAGTAATGGCTGTAGGCCATTGTTTCTGTGAGCCATTGAAAACTACTTTTTCGTTCGAGGCTGAGAAAGCCGGGACGGGTTTGGTCGGCGCTCGGTGATATCGATAGCGGTCGTCCGGGACGGTCATCCCGGGGCAACGGAGAGGCAGCATGCAGGCTCAACTTTCTGATCGCGCAATCATTGTTACCGGCGGTGGCAGTGGGCTGGGGCGCGTCATGTCCATCGCATTGGCCGAAGCGGGTGCGCGCGTGGTAATCGCCGAGGTCAATCAAGTGCACGCCGATGAAGCCCTCGCCGAGGCCAGGCACAAGGGCCTGGCGGAGCGGATCAGGCACATCCCCACTGATGTGACGGATGCGTCCTCAGCGCAGGATACGGTTGCCGCAACGGTGGAGCACTTCGGCAGCTTGTTCGGACTGGTCAATTGTGCCGGCATCGGCTATCACGAGAACGGTGTGGCCGTGATGCCGCCGCCACCGTTTTACGAGTTGCAACCGGCAGGCTGGCGCCAGGTGATTGACGTAAATCTGAACGGACCGTTCTTCATGGCACGGGCTGCGGTACCGCACATGCTTAAAGCGAAGGCGGGCCGCATCGTCAACGTCACCACCAGTTACGGCACCATGCAGCGGCCGCGCATGTCTCCCTACGGGCAGACCAAGGCGGCTTTGGAGACTGCCACGATGATTTGGTCGCGGGACCTGGACGGCAGTGGCGTTACGGTAAACGTGCTGATTCCGGGCGGCGCGGCCGATACCAGGCTGATCCCGGATGCCCCCGGAACCGGATTGCGCGGTCCCGGCAACAAACTCGTGTCACCGAGCGTGATGGCGGCGCCCATTGTCTGGCTGATGTCGGATGCGTCCAGCAAAACGACCTGTCAGCGGTTTATCGGCCAGTGGTGGGATCCGGCCCTTCCGGCGGACGAAGTGGCCAAAAAAGTCGGGCGACCCGCTGGCTGGCCCATACCGCAAGGACAGGGTGGTGATGAGGGGCTTGCCGATTAGGAGCGCCCCAGCTCGCTGTACCCGGGGTATTTGTTGCCACTGAACAAGGCGGGCCTGCATTCAGGCTCGACCGCAACGCGACCTCCTTGGCCAGGTGCGCGCCTGCGACTGCCTGGCGTTGCCGGCACCGGCGTCGAGTAGCTGCCAGATCGCGGCTAGGGTCCGGATGAGGATCGGTGCGTATCAACGGTCACCCGTGACCGACGCTGTGTGGAGCGACTGCCAGTCGCCGATTGGTTGTTGCTTTGGCCACTGGCGCGAAGATCCGGCCGGGATCTTCGGCATGGGTGAGGAACTTCTGCCGTGCCGCTAAGTGCGGTGATCAGAGCGCTATTCCAGAGCTTCGAGACCTAATTCCCGGCCATCCAGGGTAATGCCGGCCCAACGCTGCATGACCTCGATCTTCTGCGCGATGCCGCCGTAATAGCCCAGATCGCGGCAAAACAACTGATACAGATGATAGACGGCTTCGCCCAGGGGATTGGGCACCGCGCTGGCATGTGATATCTGCGACATCTGGCGCAGATCCTTGGTCATCAAGCCGACATAGAAGCCGCCCTTCATCGGTTCCGGGTTCAGCAAGCCGCGGTTGTGGGTCCAGAAGCTCGCGCCGGTGCCGTGATCCAGCACTTCTGCGACCGACTGATAGTCGACGCCGTGCCTGGCGGCGACCAGCAAACCTTCGATCAGGCCAACGCCTACCACCGCGCACACCATGTTGTTCACCATCTTGGCGATCTGGCCGGCACCCAGCGGGCCGAGGTGAAACAGATGGCTGCAGAAGTGGTCGAGCACCGGGCGGGCCAGCGCGACATCCTCGGCTGCCCCGCCGATGATGAACGTGAGGTTTCGTTCCGGGATTGCAAGCGCACCACCACGCTCGCCAGTGATCGCCGCATCCATCAGCCGCATGCCGCGTGCGCTCAGCCGGGCCGCGAATTCGCGGGTCTGCTCCGGATAGCCGCTGGTGGTGTCTATGACCAGCAGGCCCCGATTGTCAGCGGCGGCGACACCATCGTCGCCGAAAAGTACCTGTTCGACGACGCTGGATTGCGGCAGGGCAAGGATCAGGAGTCTGCACGTCGCGGCGACTTCGGTGGGCGATGCGCAGGGGCGCATTCCCTGACCGGCGGCCTGCGCCATCCTGGCAGGGTCGAGGTCATAGCCGTACACCTCAAGCCCGTCCTGGACCAGGATGTTGCTGATAGCCGCGCCGATGTTGCCCAGCCCGATAATGCCGACCGTCTGTCGCGCCGTGGTCGGGTCGACGGCTGGTCGGGCATCCGTCGCCTCGCGCGGGCGCAATTCCAGCTTCACGTCCGCCCACGCTTCCATGACATTGGCGATCTGCATGATGCTGGCGCGCTCGCCGACGGTACGCGCCGCAATACGACACAGGTGGCCGGCAAGATCCATCACCGGCGTTGGTACGCGAGCTTCCTGTGCCAGTTGGCTCATATAGGCCGTGTCTTTTTCCAGCAGCCCGATGTGGGCACCGGGCCGGTCGCGATCGAGGAACAGCTCCGGAAACCGGGCGAAGGTCGTCAGGCCGGTGCCGACCCGCATGACCTCCAGGTTCTGCCACAGGTCCAGGCCATGCTTGGCGGCCACCAGCAGCCCTTCCACGGTCGCCATGATGGCAATGGAAGCGCAGCTGTTGTTGACCAGTTTGACGATCTGCCCCGCGCCTGTGGGGCCGACGTGGCGCAGTTCAGTGCCCAGCAGGTCCAACACCGGACGCGCGCGTTCGACGTCGGTGGCGGCTCCCCCGATGATGAAGGTGAGCGCGCCCTCGCGCACTGCGTTGGCCCCGCCGGTCGGCGCGGTGATGGCCGCATCGATGTAACAAATTCCGAGCGAGGCCAGCTCAGCGGCAATGGCTATCGACTGCCTGGGGTAGCCACTGGTGGTGTCGATCACCAACCGGCCGGGTCGCGCCGATCGGGCCAACCCGTCGGCTCCAAGACATGCCACGCGGACGGCGTGCGAATCGGGCAAGGACAACAGCACCAGGTCGCACGCGGCGCCCAATTCGGCGGCTGAGCCGACGATCTGCACACCTTGGGTCGCGGCTTCCCGACAACGCTGAGGTTCGATATCGAATCCCCACACTTGATGCCCTTGGCTGACCAGGCGCGAGGCCATCGCAGTTCCAAGGCTGCCCAGGCCAATTACCCCGATAGGGTTAGTATTCATCCGCCTCTCCGTGTGCCGTGATTGTCCAATTTTTGTGGGTGATCATCGGTGCCATATTCACGAAAATCAACCGATTGGCCCAGCAGAAGGCGGCCGACTCCCCGTAATGCGACTACGAATTCGGCGAATCAGGCCAACGCGCCAACGGATGCGCATTTGTCGGGCCTGCCACCGAACAGCGTGGTTTGTCGGTGGTTATCGATTTGGACAGTGGATTCGTGCACCGTGGGTGCCGCTTCATGAATCGGCGGTTCCCTTGGGAGGCGAAAAAAGAACAATCAAAGTTGACGGTATAGCCTCGCTTTCGTCGTTGAGCATCAATTGTTATGAGCAATAAAAAACCCTGCGGCGCACACGGCGCCGCAGGGTTTCAAAAAGCTCAGGCGACTGGGCTTAGCGCGGATGGCGCGCGGGACGCTCTTCTCTTTCCTGCGCTTCGTTGATGCGCAGTGCACGTCCGCCAAGGTCGGCGCCGTTCAGTCGTTGGATGGCGACCGCGGCAGCGGAAGGATCCATTTCGACGAATCCGAAACCGCGGGGCCGGCCGGTTTCGCGGTCGTTGATAAGTTTTACCGAATGGACGGAACCGTGCTGCTCAAACAGAGTGCGCAGCTCGTCTTCCGACACAGTAAAAGGGAGATTGCCAACATAAATCGAAGTCATATTAAAAAACCACTTACAAATAAAGAGACGAATTGGGCAGGCAACGCTTGCCCGAATGGTCCCTGGATATCCAAAACCGCTGTCCGTTGGTGTCCCCGCAGGTTCGGAGAATACACACAGCCGCTGGTCAGCGCGTTGTAGCCTGTAATTTGGTTACAAATCACTGGCTGATTCCTGACAGAACCCGCCCGCAAACCCGCAGCTGAAAAAACAGACGGGGTCAGCCTACGCCTAATTTTGCGCACTGTATATGACGCGGCAAAAAATCGAGGTCAGCTTAGGCAGGCTGGTAGCTGCGTGCAGCACGGTACTGGTCGTCAAGCTCAGCCCACCAACCCGAGCAGCGGCAGTTCATCGCAGGGGTTAAGGACCTTATGGCGCTCGCCCACATGGAACGGACACGCAGCGCGGCGCACAAAGCGCGGCAAACAGGCCTCAGGCCAGTTGTGCTCTCAGGCGCGCTTGCAGTGGGCTCGTGCGGGGAAAGTGCGCGAGCAGGAATTCCATCTGGTCAGCCAAAATTCGCCGGCCGCGCAAATAGACATATTCGGCATGGGTTGGCAGGAAGGGTATGGCTAATAGCTGCATACCGGCTTGCTCTGGTGTTCGGTTGGCTTTGTGATTGTTGCAGCGCTTGCAGGCGGTGACCACGTTGACCCAGGTGTCATCGCCGCCGCGGCTGAGTGGGCGCACGTGGTCGCGCGACAAATCCCGCGCCAGAAACCGCTGGCCGCAATACAGGCAGGTGTGCGCGTCGCGCTTGAACAGCGCCGGATTGTTGAGCGGCGGGGAATAGGTTTCGCGGCAGCGGCGCAAAGCGGACTGGTCGCCGATGGTGGCGATGATCGAGTTGACCTCCACAACGCTTCGCCGTCCACTGGCGGCGTTGATGCCCCCGTGCACGCAGAACAGCGGGTTGCCGCAGGCATAAGCCACGTGGCCAAAGCAATACAGCCGTACCGCCTCTTGATAGTCCACCCATTCCAGGGGCATGCCAGACACGTCGGTCCGCAGCACCTGCTGTGAAAGCTGTTGCGTCATTCGGGTACCCGTCGCCCCTGTTGTTGACTTAACTTCAGCACTGTATCAAGTGTTAGCCGGGATGTGTAACCAGTATCGCCGCACGCGGCAAGCGCGGTCTGATCGCTGCGCGTCCATTCACGGGCTGGGATAAAATCACCAACCCTCCCGACCGTCCGAACCTCATGTCTGTCAATGTTGGCCGGCGCACTGACGCCGACGCACCTCCGCTCGGACGTGTCCTGTCGATACCGGGCACGGTAGCGCCTGGTGTCCGGGCCGACGGTCGGCTTGGTGTGCGTTATGTCTTGGCCCTCGGCCGCAATGAGGATCCGGCGCGCAAGGCCGCATTGATCGGTTTGGAGCAAACCGTGGAGCTTCCGCGGGACCTGGTGGCGCCGGAGCTGCTGGAGCGCATGGCCGGTCGCGTCGAACAGGTCTCGCATTCCGGACCTCGGCGCGCGCAAGTCCAGCTTTCCTACAGCCTGGACGCTATCGGCGACGATTTGCCCCAGTGTCTGAATCTGTTGTTTGGCAATATTTCGCTGAAACCGGGCATTCGCATCGTTGGCCTCGATTGGCCAGCGGCGCTGCTACGGAGCCTGGGCGGCCCGGGCTATGGCATTTCCGGGTTACGCGCCTTGACCGGCGTCGCCAATCGCGCGCTTCTGTGCACGGCGCTGAAGCCCATGGGGTTGTCGGCGGCCGAACTGGCGGTGCGCTGCGAAGCGTTCGCGCGCGGTGGTATCGACATCATCAAGGATGATCATGGCTTGGCCGACCAACGATGCGCGCCGTTTGGCGAGCGTCTGGCGTTATGCCAGGCGGCGGTCACCCGCGCCAATGCCCAGACCGGCGGCCGCAGCCTGTACTTTCCAAACGTGACCGCCTCGGCGGCGCGGCTGCCAGAGCGCCTGGCGGCGGCCAGGGATGCCGGCTGTCGTGGGGTGCTCATTTGCCCGTGGCTGGTTGGTCTGGATACCCTGCAACTCATTCGTGACCAGTTTGGCCTCGCCGTACTGGCCCACCCGGCGCTCACCAGCGGGTTGTTTGGGCGTAGCGCAGGCATTTCCGCGGAGTTGGTGCTCGGAGACCTGTTCCGGCTGGCTGGTGCGGATGCCGTCATCTATCCGAATGCTGGCGGCCGGTTTAATTTCTCCGCCGCCACCTGCGCCCGTATCAATACCCATTTGCGTGGGCCCCTGGGTACAGTCCGGGCCAGCCTGCCAGCCCCGGCTGGCGGCATAGACGTAGCCCGCGCCGGGCATTGGCTGCGCTGCTATGGTCCGGATACGATGTTGCTGATCGGCGGCAGCCTGTACGCGCAGGGTGATCTCACGCGGGCAGCCGCCGCGCTGCGGCGTGTGGTGGAGTGCAGCGCGTCATGAGCAAGCAACGCTCGCGGATAGTGCGTAGTGATGGCTTCTCCTGGCCCCAGGTGGCGCTGCGCGAGTACAAGACAGATCGCAGTCCGTTTCGTGACATTACCCGGCGCACGCTGCTTGGCGAAGGTAGTGATGAGGGCGGACTTGGTGCCTTGGTGCGCTACTTCGAGGTCCAGCCGGGCGGTTACTCAACCCTGGAACGACACCAGCATCCGCACGCCGTGGTGATCATCCGGGGGCGGGGGAGGGTGATCCTTGGCGATCAGGTGGAGCAGGTCGCGGCGTTTGACTGCGTATATGTGGCGCCGCAGTGTTTTCACCAGTTTCACGCCGACGGCGAGGAGCCGCTCGGCTTCCTGTGCGTGGTCAGCCGCGAGCGCGACCGGCCACTGTTGCCGACGGCGCAGGAACTGAAGCAGCTGCGCTCGGTGGAGGCCGTGGCCCGCCTGCTGAAGGTCTGAAGCCAACACAAAAAAAGGCCCGCTGGCAACACGCCAGCGGGCCTTTTTAACAAGCGATCAGCGGACGATGTAGTCGCTATGAATCCAGCCACTGCGACCGGCCGCGTCCACCTGCCACCAGGCACCTTGTTTCTCACCGGTCGGGGAGACCGGCGTGCCCTTGGTCACCAGCATGATCACCGGCGATTGCGTGGACGGGCCCGAGCGCATGTTGACGTCCGACAGGGTCGTGTAACCGGATGCAGATGGCCGCGTGGCCGCCGGCTGAGTGACCTGAAGTTGCGACACCAGCTTGTTGTGGGCATCCAGGAAGGCCGCTGACACGATCTTGCCGATATCCGTACTGGCATAGGCTCCTCCGCCGGCGCCGACCAGCCCGCCGAAGGCGAGACCACCGAAGCCCAGATCGCGCTTGCTGGCGCTACCTTCGGCAGCCGCTTCCTGGACACCGGTGCGCACATTGGTCAGGAACAACGTGACCTGCGATTCCATGTTGGTCCACTTGATTCCCCCAGCAATGGCGCCACCGATGCCCGGGATGAGCGCGCCCAGGCCCATGCCACCGCCACCGGCATTGGCGTCCTTGAAGATCACGTTGGGCGTAATCAGGAAGTCCGCCGCCTTCATCTGCCCGGCGCCCATATTGCTGCCGCTTTGCAGCTCGCCCGCAGAGGCCATGGCCCGTTCGCGTTGTAGTGCCTGACTGGCCTGGCCGCGGTCCACGACCTGGAAACAGTTGCTTTGCGCCATCATGATGCGCAGCAGGGGAATGGGGCTGGTCAGCCCAGCCTGCGCCAGCATCGGGTTGTCCTGTTCGATCAGGGCGGCGGTGCCGATGGGGCTGGCGCAGTGCGTGAGCTGCGGGGCCGCGCCCTGCGACCCGGCGGCGCCGGCCGAGCCCGTAACCATGGTGCCACCACCGCCAAGCCTGGTCTGCTGCATGTCGGCGCAGCCGGTAAGTACTACCGCGATACAGCCGACGAGGCCGCGGGTCCAATTCTTATTGCTGAACATAGCGTCTCCCTGAGTCGTTGAGCTGGGAAAAAAACGGCGAAACTGAGCCTTGGCCACTATATTGAAATCGACTGCGAATTGGTATGTAGCGATTCACATCCGAACCACGATCTTACCGAAATGACGCCCTGCCGCCATATGCTCGAACGCAGCCTGGAGATCGTCGCGCTCGAAGACCTTGTCGATTGCCGGCTCAATGCGGTGTGTTGTGATCGCCCGGTTCATGGCCTCGAACATTTCTCGCGGACCGACAAACACGCCGTGCAGGCGCAAGCCCTTCATCAGCACCGGGCGCAGGTCCAGTTCGGTGGCATTGCCGCCCAGCACGCCGATAATGGTAATGGTGCCGCCCATGCGTGCGGCCTTGATCGAGCGGGCCAGCGTGCCCGCGCCACCGACTTCCACCACCTGATCCACGCCGGCCTTGTCGGTGAGCCCCAGCACCGCGGCGTCCCAGTCGGGCTGAGTGCTGTAGTTGATGCCGTGATCAGCACCCAGCGTTTTGGCCTTGGCGAGCTTCTCGTCGCTGCTGGATGTGATGATGACTTGGGCGCCCGCCGCCTTGGCAAATTGCAGGGCGAACAGCGAAACGCCGCCGGTGCCCAGTGCCAGTACGGTGTCGCCTGGCCGCACCCGGCCCTGTTCGACCACCGCATTCCAGGCGGTCACGCCGGCGCACGGCAGGGTGGCGGCCTGCTCGAAGCTCAGGTGCTCCGGAATCGGCACCAGGCCATCCTCATCCAGCGCCACTAGTTCGGCGGCCATGCCGTCACCAGGGCCGCCCAGGGTGGAGCCGCGCGCAGCGGGCGTCGGCTCACCACCCAGCCACTTTTGGGCAAAGATTGCGACAACCCGGTCACCCGGTTTGAAGCGGCGCACGCCAGCGCCGACCGCCACCACTTCGCCGGCGCCATCCGACAACGGAATCAGGGGCAACTTCTGGCGCGGGTTGTAGTGGCCTTGCACGGTCATCAGGTCACGGTAGTTCAGCGACACGGCGCGTACACGCACCAGCACCTGGCCGGGTCCGGGCTGCGGGTCCGGGCGCTCGACCGAGGTCAGTTTGGCGATGCCGAACTCGGCAATCTCGATCACCTTCATTGCAAATTCTCCTCGTAACGATCAAATGCCGGGCCAACCGGCGGCTCAGCCAGTACCGGCGATTATAGGGGTTAGCTTGCGGCCCTTCGGCAAGCCTGTGAGATCATTAGCCACCGCTCGCCGGTTTGCCCATGCAGTCAGCGGGCCGCTCCCTCCAGCTCAATGATCCGGGGTCACTGATGAATCTACGCTCGCCTAGCTTGATTGCGTTAATGCTGAGCCTGCCGTTGCTCTGGTCGCCGGTTGCCGGCGCGGGACAGGCAGAAGAGGACCGGCTGCGGACTGCGTCGGACGTATTGCACCAAATAAGTGAGATACCGGAGAACGCCATTCCGCCCGAGCTGTTGGCCGATGCCTACGGTATTGCCGTGATTCCCGGTGTCATCAAGGCCGGCTTCGTCGTCGGTGGCCGCTGGGGTAAGGGCGTGATCGCGGTGCGCCAGGATAGTGGCTGGAGCAATCCGTCCTTCATCACGCTGGCCGGTGGCAGTATCGGCTGGCAGATTGGCGCCCAGTCCACCGACATCGTGCTGGTGTTCAAGACCCGCCGTGGCGTGGAAAACCTGGCCAGCGGCAAGGTGACGCTCGGCGCCGACGCGGCAATCGCCGCGGGCCCGGTGGGGCGTCAGGCGTCGGCTGCTACTGATGCTCAAATGAAGGCCGAGATCTATTCCTACTCCCGTACCCGGGGCCTGTTTGCCGGCGTGGCACTGGAAGGCGCGGTACTGCAACCGGACGACTCGGCCAACGCCGAGGCGTACGGTGGACACGTGTCGTCATGGGATGTGTTCGAGAACCGGGTGTTCGCGACTCCGCCGCTGGCCCAGCAGTTCAAGCAAACGCTGAGCCAATACGCGCCGCCATTGCGGCGCTAGACCATGCCGGCGGCTGCCAGTCTCGTTACTGAGCTGCGCACCCGCACCCTGTCTGCACACGGCGAGTGGACGGTGTGCAAGCTGGACGCTGTCGACAGTACGCTACACGACTGGCGGCAGGTGGGCGATTGGCGACTCGATGCGGCCGATATCAATACCCTGGACACAGCCGGCGCGTGGGCTTTGTACCGGCTTGAGCAGACGGCTCGGCGCACGGGCGCCAGCATAAGCTGGGATGGCCTGACGCAGCGCCACGCGGCATTGCTTGAATTGGTCCGTGGCCGCTTGCCCAGCGAGCCGTATGCTCCGCCGCGCGTGCCGGGACCGCTTGAGCAGCTTGGTCGGATGGTCGCGGGCAAGCTCGGCGACACGTTCAGTTTCCTGGATTTCATCGGCCATCTGGCGCTGGAAGCGCTCAGCCAGTTGCGGCGGCTTCGGGTCCGGCGTCTGGTGCAGGAGATCGACGCCGCTGGTGTGCGTGCGTTGCCGATTCTGGGTCTGCTCGCGTTCCTGATGGGCGTGGTGATGACCTATCAAGCCGGCGAGCCTCTGAAGACCTTCGGCGCCAACGTGTTGGTGGTGAATCTGGTCGGCGTCACCATGCTGCGCGAGATGGGGCCCTTGCTGGCGGCGATCATCGTCGCCGGACGTACCGGCTCGGCTTATACGGCCGAGATCGGCACCATGCGCATCACCGAGGAGCTCGACGCCTTGCGCAGCATCGGCATCACGCCGATGGAGATGCTGGTACTGCCCAAGCTTTTGGCATTGCTCCTGACGATGCCGCTGCTGACGCTGTATGCGTCCACGCTGGGTATCTTCGGGGGCATGGTGGTGGCCGATGGACTGTACGACGTGGGCTACGCGGATTTTCTCAGGCGGCTGCCGAATACTTTCGCCCCGAGCACCTTCTGGGTCGGGCTGATCAAGGCGCCGGTCTTCGCGCTGATCGTCGCCTGTGTGGCCTGTCATCGCGGTTTTCAGGTCAGCCACAGCGCGGAAAGTATTGGTCGCGAGACCACCACCAGCGTGGTGCAGAGCATCTTCCTGGTGATCATTGCCGACGCGGCTTTTTCCGTCCTGTTTCAGGTCTTGGGGCTTTGAGCACAGAGGTGGCCATCGTCGCCGAAGGACTGGCGACCTTGGCAGGCCCCCGTATCTTGCACACCGACATAAGCCTCTCGGTTCAGCGTGGCGAGGTGCTGGCTGTGGTCGGGGGCAGCGGGTCCGGCAAAACGGTATTGCTTCGCACGTTAAGTCTGTTGCAGGCACCCGCCGCGGGGCGCATGGAAGTGCTCGGGTCGGACGCGATCAATCTTGACAGTGTGGCGCTGCGCGTTCTGCGTCGGCGTATCGGCATCCTGTTTCAGCACGGCGCGTTATTTACCGGCTTGAACGTGCTCGACAATATCTGCCTGCCGTTGGCCGAACACACCGGGCTGTCGGCCGGGAGTCGACGTGAGCTGGGCATGTTGCGGCTGGGCCTTGCCGGGTTGCCGGCCGACACCGCCAGCAAGTTCCCGGGTGAGCTCAGCGGCGGGATGATCAAGCGCGCCGCGTTGGCTCGGGCCCTGGCACTGGATCCGGAATTGCTGTTCCTGGACGAGCCCTCGGCCGGACTGGACCCGGTGACCTCGGCCGGTCTTGATGAGTTGCTCAAGGACCTGCGTGAACTGCTCGGACTGACGGTGGTGATGGTGACGCACGACCTGGACTCCATCGCCCGGGTCAGTGACCGGGTGGCGTTTCTTGGGCGTGGCGATTTGCTGGCGGTAGCCCCGGTAGCGCAGCTGGCAGACTCGGATCTGCCCGAAATCCGCAGTTACTTTGCCGCCGCGCCGCGCGACTATGGGGATAAGTCATGCAAGCACGGGTAGCTTACGCGGCGGTTGGTGTGTTCGTGCTGTTGTTAGGTGCGATGCTGATCGGGTTCGGCCTGTGGCTGGGATCGGGGCGCGAGGCGGGTGAGTTTCGGCAGTATTACGCCTATACCGAGGAATCGGTGGCGGCACTCAACCTGTCGTCGGGCGTCACCTACCGGGGTGTGGACGCGGGACGGGTGGCGGCGATCGAACTCGACCCCGAGGACTCCACCCGCGTGCGTTTGACGTTCAACATTCGAGTCGACGTACCGGTGAAGACCGATACCGTTGCAACCATCGCCATGCAGGGTCTGACCGGCCTGGGCTCGGTCGAACTGGCCGGCGGCAGCCGCGAGTCAGCGCTGCTGGTGTCGACGCCGGGCAGTGCCTACCCGGTGATCGAGATGGCACCATCGTTACTGAATCGGCTCGACACCGCGGCGCGTGTGGCCATGACCACGCTGGATCAGGTCAGTCGGCGCCTGCTGGTGATCCTGAACGACGAGAATGCCCGCGCCATCGGCTCGATCCTGGCCAACGCCGACCAGGTTACCGGCGCGCTGGCCGAACAGCGCGCACGACTTGATCGTACTCTGGCGGACCTTGAGCGGATCGCGGCCGCCGGGGCGCAGGCGAGCGAAACGCTACCGCAGTTGGCGCCGCGGCTGGAGCGCGTGTTCAGCCAGACGGAGCGCTTGTTGGAAACACTGCGCAGCACCGGTGATCGGGTGGGGGCCGTTGCCAGCGATAGCCAGCAGCAACTCGATTACACCGGCGGCGTACTGCTGCCGCAGGTCGAGCGCCTGGTTATTGACCTGAGTCGGGCGACCGACAGCATCGAAGAACTGGGCCAGCGGCTGAATGCCAGTCCGCAAATGTTGCTGGTTGGCCCGCCGGTACGCGAAGCGGGTCCGGGGGAGTAATGCAACGTCTCGTTATGTTCGTGCTGACCATGCTGCTGGCGGGCTGTAGCCTGCCGTTATCGCCTCCGCCGGCCGATGTCACACACACATTGACGCTCGCGCCTGACACACCGGTTCCCACTGCCAGGTTGCCAGGAGTGAGCCTGCAGGTGGCCGCCCCGGGCGCCGCGCCCGGCTATGCCACGTCTGCCATGGCCTACCGGAAGTCGCCTCACGAACTGCTGTACTACGCGCGCCATCGCTGGGTCGATCGACCGGCGCGCTTTATCGGCCAGGCACTGGAGGATGGCCTGTCTGCGGCCGGTGTCTCGGTGCTGGCCGAGGGTGCCGGCGCGCGGCCCGATTACCGGCTACTGAGCGAGCTTCTGCAACTTGACCAGGATTTCACTCAACGTCCCAGCCAAGTGCGCCTGGCGGTGCGCCTGCAATTGGTGGACGTACGCCAGGCGCGCGTGCTGGGCAGCCACACTGTGCGATTGGAGCAATCGACCGCCAGCGACGACCCGGTGGGGGGAGTGGTTGCCGCAAATGCGCTGTTGGCAAAGCTGGTGGCGGAGGCGGTGTCGTTCTGTGTCCGTCTGACGGCCGAGTGACCAGGCTCATCGGCAGCCTACAGGCCCTCCAGATGCTCCGGCCCAAGGCGCTGCATCTGGTTCATTACCCAGCGCTGGCGCCCGCGCAGATAAGACGACGCGGCATCCACCCTGAGTACCGAAGGCGATGGTAGCGCTGCCGCCAGCAGCGCCGCTTCCTGTTGACTGAGTGCAGCTGCTGGTTTGTCGAAATACGTACGCGCTGCTGCCTCCACGCCAAATACACTGCCGCCGAATTGGGCGACGTTCAGATACACCTCCAGAATCCGTCGTTTTGGCCACAGCAATTCCATCAGGCCAGTGAAGTAAACCTCAATGCCCTTGCGCAGCCAGCTTTGGCCGCGCCACAGGAACAGGTTCTTGGCCGTCTGCTGGGTGATGGTGCTGCCCCCGCGCGGCCGATCGCGGTAACGGTTGTCGCGAATTGCCTGTTCGATACCAATCAGATCAATGCCCCAATGTTCCCGAAATCGCTGGTCCTCGGCCGCCACGACTGCCAGGGCCATGGTCGGTGCGATCTTCTCGTAGTCGACCCAGTGGTAGGGATAGGGATAAAAACCGTAGCCGGCTCGCAGCGCCGCGACGCGGTTTTGCAAGATGAACGACGTAGTCGGCGGCGGGAACCAGCGCAGTGCCAACACGGCCCCAACTGTCAGCACCAGCCAGGCAAGGACGGTGTACCGCAGACCGCGTCGCAGGCCGCGCGCGACCCGTCGCAGACCCTTCACAGCCAGCGTCGCACCCGCGCGCAATAGTCGATGTACTCCTGACCAAAACGGTCGTGCAGGTGTTCTTCCTCGCGTTCGATCACGAACCGCTGCAGCAGCGGCAACACCCACAGCAACATCACAAGGACCCAGGTGCTGCTGGCCAGAAAACCGATTCCGAGTTGCAGCGCGGTCAAGCTGACATAGATCGGATTGCGGCTGAAACGAAATGGCCCGCTGCTGACCAGGCTGCTGGCTCCCTTGTGCGGGTTGAGGGTGGTCTGGTGGCGGCGCAGCTCCCGCAGGCACAGCGCAAACAAGCCTGCCGCCAGGGCGACCACCATGAGGCCGACCCAGAATCGCAGCGCGCCTCCCGGTAGCGGCCAGGGCAGCGGCCGTTCCAGCCACAGTCCAAGACCGATGGCGACCGCATAGAGGATAGGGGGTGGCAACGCCACCCGCGGCTTTTCGGCGCTCATGAATCAACTCCTGGTAGCAGCAGCACCTTGCCGGTGGTCCGGCGAGCGCCCAGGTCGACAATTGCCTGGGGGGCTTCGCTCAGCGGCCGGCGCTCGGACACCAGTGGCGAGATAGCACCCTGTTGCCACAGTTCGAACAGGGCCGCCATCTGTGTCGCCGCAGCCGGCCGGTTGCGCCGCCGCCAGGCGCCCCAGACCACGCCCAGTGCCGATAAATCTTTCAGCAACAGGCGATTGGCGGGAATTTCCGGAATTGCGCCGGCGGCGAAACCGACGATCAACAGCCGTCCGCCGAATGCCAGCAAGCGTAGCGCCTGTGCGGTGTAATCGCCGCCGACCGGATCAAGGACGGCATCCACGCCACGCCCGTCGGTGATGGCTTTGACTTGGTCTACCCAGCTGGGGTCGCCGTAATCAAAAGCCTGTGTGGCACCGTGTTCAATGCACAGCGTGCATTTGTTCGTGCCTCCGGCGGCGGCCAGCACGCGCAGACCCAGCGCCCGGCCAAGCTGCACGGTGGCGAGTCCGACTCCGCCAGCTGCGGCCAGCACCAGCAATGTCTCGTCGTTGCGCAGACGACCGCGCTCGACCAGCGCGTGGTGCGCGGTGCCGTAGACCACCGGCAGCGCAGCGGCGCTGACCAGATCGACGCCGTCGGGGACCGGCGACAGGTCCGCCCCGTCGACACAGGCGAATTGCGCAAACGCGCCATAAGGCACCAGACCGCAGACCCGGGTGCCGACCGCAAGACTGGCGCCAGCGCCGACCGCATCCACGGTGCCGGACAGTTCACAACCCGGCGTGAACGGCAGCGGCGGGCGGTCCTGGTAGCGCCCGCCAATCATCAGCGTGTCCAGGAAATTAAGCGCGGCGGCGGCCACTCGCACGCGTACCTGGCCGGGGCCGGGCTCGGGCACAGGCAAATCGGCCCACTGCATTTGGTCGGGCGTGCACCAGTCGTGCACCTGCCAGGCTTTCATCGCGATTAGCTCCTTGCGGTGAGATTGGTCCAGGGGCGCTTTGTTGCGCCCAGGTCAGCTGGGCGGTTTCAGCCTGAAACCGGCCGCATACAGCGCCGGCACAAACAATACAGTGAGTATCGTCGCCGCCAGCAATCCGCCCATCATGGCATAGGCCATCGGCCCCCAGAAAGGATCGGTCAGCAGCGGAATGAACGCCAGGATGGCGGCGGCCGCAGTCACGACGATCGGCCGAAAGCGCCGGACGGTGGACTCGATGACCGCCTCGTAGCGACTGATTCCGGCCGCCACGTCCTGGCGAATCTGGTCGACCAGGATCACGGTATTGCGCATGGTGATGCCGGCCAGCGCTAGCACGCCAAGTCGCGCCACCAGCCCAAGTGGCAAATCAGTGGCGTACAGCGTAAACAACACCCCGATTATGCCCAGCGGAGCGGACGCCAGGACAAGCAGGGTCAGGCCAAGATGCTGCAGCTGCACCATCAGCAAGGTGATGATGACGACCGCAATAATGGGCATGACTGCCGCGATGGCCATGTCCGCCTCCGTGTTCATCTCGCCGGTGCCGCCCACTTCCACGTGATAACCGAGCGGCAGTTGGGTACGTATTGCATCCAGTTTGCGACTGAGCAGCGCGTCCACCGCCAGGGGCTGGACCTGCCACGGTAGGTCGGCGCGCACGGTAATCGTCGGTACCCGGTTGTAACGGCGCACGACGCCTTCCTCGACTCCAAGATCAAGCCGCGCCAACTGGCCGAGCGGCAGCGTGCTCCCGTCGGCCACCGGCACCGGTACAGAGGATAAATAGCTGAGTCGCGTTCGCTCGTCGTCGGTAAGACGCAGCACCACTTCGACCGTTTCGTCGCCGTCGCGCAGCTCGGTTACCGCCCGGCCCGACAGCAGCATGTCCAGAGATTCTCCCAGTCGTCGCGCGGACAGGCCAAGCGCCGCCAGCCGGGGATGATCCAGGTCGACCTCTATCGTGCTTATAGGGCCACGCCAGTCGTAATGCACGCCCGTCGCCTGCGGGTAGGTTTCGATCGCCGCGCGAACATCGGACGCAATCTCTCGCAGTTTTTGGCGGTCCGGCCCGCTGACGCGGTATTCGAGCGAAGCCGGCACCGGAAAGCCGAACGGAAAAACATTGACGCGCGTGCGGGCCTGCGGCAGGTCCTGTGCAATGCGCGTCGTCAGGTTTTCCCGCAGCCGGTCCCGCGTTGCACCGTCGGTGGCCAGAATGTAGGTCTTGACCACGTTGTGGGCTGGCGGCTCGATCCACAGGTCGGTAAACATGCGTGGGGTGTCAAATCCGATGTAGCTCACCCACCGCTGCACGCCGGGTTCCGCCGCCAGCATCTTGTCCAGGGCCTTGGCCACCGATTCGTTGGCAGTGAACGACGCTCCTTCCGGCAGCCAGGTTTCAACGATCAGGTCAGGTCGGTCGGTGAGTGGGAAGAACTGTTTCTCGACCTGGCGCCCGGCCAGCAGCGACAGCGCGGCAAGGCCGGCTACGGCGGCCAGCAACCACCACCGATGGTCCACGCAGCCGCGTACCAGGCTGCGCAGGCGATGATAGAACGGCGTGTCGTAGAGCCCCTCCGGGTGGCGGTCGGGCTTGGTGGGTAGCATGCGATACGCCAGATACGGCGTGAACAGCACCGATACCAGCCAGGAAGCCAGCAGGGCGGTCGTGATGACTCCATACAGGCCGAACATGAATTCGCGCATGCCGCTTTCCGCGATGGCGATTGGCATGAAGCCCGCCACCGTGATCAAAGTGCCAGTCAGCATCGGCAGGGACGTGCTGGTATACGCCGCACTGGCGGCGTGAAAGCGGTCAAGGCCCTGGCGCATCTTCACCAGCATCATCTCGACAATGATGATCGCGTCATCGACCAACAGCCCCAGGGAGATGATCAGCGCCCCCAACGAGATACGCTGCAAATCGATGTCGAGTAGCTTCATGGTGGCGAAGGTGGCGCCCAGCACCAGCGGAAACGCAGTTGCCACCACCAGTCCGCAACGAAACCCGAGCGTGAAATAGCTCACCAGAAGCACGATTCCGATGGCAAGACCCAGCTTGATCAGGAACTTGTTCAGCGAGTGCGCGACGACCGCCGGTTCGTCGGCCACCAGCGTGGTGTGCAGGCCCAGGGGCAGACCGGCCTGAAGACGCTCCATCAGTAGCACCACCTCGTGGCGAAGGTCGGTCACGCTGTGGCCATCGGCCATGGAGATGGCCAGTCCAACAGCCGGATGTCCATTGACCCGCATGCGCAGTTCCGGCGGATCCTGGTAGCCGCGTTTCACGTCGGCAATTTCGCCCAGCGGCAGCAGGCGGCCGTCGGCGGCGGTGACCGTGACCTTGCCGATGTCGTCGACGGATGCGAACTGCCCGCCCAGGCGCAAGCGGGTGCGCCCATCCGGGTTTTCGACCATGCCGGCCGGCTGCATGGCGTTCTGACCGGCGATGGCATCGATCAGCGCCAGCGGGCTTACGCGCAGATTGGCCAGGCGTGCGGTCGAGAACTCCACATACGCCCGCTGCGGCTGGGCGGCGGTGAGTACCACCTTCTCGACAATATCCAGTCGCAGCAGCTCATCGCGCAGCCAGTCGGCTCGATCCTTGAGTTCAGCGTAGCTGAACTCGTCGCCCCATACGCCGTATATCAACGGGTGCACGTCGCCGAATTCGTCGTCGAAATATGGCCCGCGCACGCCCGGCGGCAGGCTGGCCTGGATGTCACTGACCTTCTTGCGGACCTGATACCAGATCTGCGGCACCACCGGCGCCGGGTCGGCCAGGCTGGTGCTGAGGTTCACCCATATCCAGGCTTCGCCAGGCTTGGATGTGCTCGACACATTATCCAGCCAGGGTGTTTCCTGCAGTTTGCGTTCGATCTTGTCGACCACCTGCTGCTCGATCTGCCCGGCGCTGGCCCCAGGCCAGTACACGCGCAGCAGCATGGTGCGCACCGTGTAATTGGGCATGTCGGTCTGCCCCAGGCTGAAAAAGGCCACCGTGCCAGCGAGCAATACCAGGCCAATCAGGTATGCCGTCAGGACAGGGCGCCGCAGGCCCCACTCGGCCAGGTTATAGCGGGACATGGCGCCGCTCAGGGCAGGCTGACGGGCTGGCCATCGCGCAAATCGTGCACGCCGGCCGTAACCACCCAGTCCCCGGTTTTGAGGCCGCCGGCAATGGTCGACTCATCTCCGTGTACTGGGCCGAGTGTGACGGGTCTCAGGCTCACCGTGCTGGTGGTGGGCTGTATTACCCAGACGGCCGGCTGGCCGTCGTCGCGTTTAAGTATGGCGCTGGTCGGTACTGCCATTACCGGCGGTCCGGCCAAAAAGCTGACCTCGGCGCTCATGCCAAGCGCGGGCGTGGCGCCGTTGGCCATGGGGAGCGTGGCCCGCACGCGATAGGTCCGGCTATCGGCCGCTGCCTGGGGCGCCACTTCCCGCACCTGGGCCTCAATGGGCTGATCGGGCTGACTCCACACAGTGACGGTGACGGTCTTTGGCAATGCCTTCAGGCGCTGCTCGGGCAAATCGAACACCGCTTCGAGTTCATCGGTACGTGCCAGGCGGAAGGCCGCCTGGCCAGCGCCCACCACTTGCCCCACTTCCAGCATCTGGCCGGTGACGACGCCGGCTGTGGGGGCCCTTAGCGTCGTATGGGCCAGTTCCCGGCGCGTCAGCCCAAGCTGCGCGGTGAGTTCCTGCACTTGTGCCGCGGAGGCCTGGTCTCGATAGGCAGCGCGGTCATACTCGGCCTGAGTCACGAAGCCCTTGATACGCAACCCGCCCAGTCGGCGCAGGCTTGTGGCAGCGTCGCTGTGCTCGGCCTTGGCGGCGGTCAAGCGCGCGCTGAACGCTCGTTCGCGCAGTCGAAAATCGGTCGCGTCGAGCTGGGCCAGGACCGTACCGGCAGCGATCCGGTCACCGACCTCCGCAGCCCGGCCGGTGACCCGGCCGGCGACCTCGAACGCCAGTGTTGCCTCGTGTCTTGCCTCGATACGCGCAGCATAGTCGTGACGGGCCAGAAGCTCGGCCGTAGCTGGGACCTGGACGGCGCGAACCGGGCGGGGTGGGCTGGGGGGCGACTCTTGGGGGGCGCAAGCAGCCAGCAGCAGGCAGGCGGTGAGGGCAGTCTCGTTCCATGAAACCGATTTGCGGGCCAACAAAAAATGCCTTATCGATGTGGGTGGGCGCAGGGCGGGGCATGGTAGCACTCAGCCTGAACAGGAGTGCTCATACCTTCAGCGTGAACGGATTGAAGTCTGTTTTGTCGTCGAAATAGTCTTCCTGCTCGGCACGCTTCAGCGCATTGACCACCCGGTAGGTAACCGGCGTCGCCAACACTTCCCAGCCCACCTTGATGCAGTAATTGGCGACCATCACGCTCAGCAACAGGTGGTTGTCCCACACGCCATAGAAGGCCAGCGGATAGAACACCAGCGTATCGGCGACTTCGCCGACCACGGTGGAGCCGATGGTGCGACTCCACAGCCAGCGACCGCGAGTCAGCACCTTCATGCGCGCCAGGGTGAATGAGTTCACGAACTCGCCACACCAGTAGCCGAGCAGCGAGGCCAAGGCAATGCGCCAGGTGGAGCCAAACGCTGCCTCGATCACCGCCTGCCCGGTCCAGCCAGGCGCAGGGGGCAGGTGTACCACCACCGCACTCATCAGCGCGGCAAAGGCCAGGCCCGCGAATCCGGCCCACACCACGCGCCGCGAGCGCGCGTAGCCGTACACTTCTGTCAGGATGTCGCCGAACAGATAGCTCAACGGAAAAAACAGGTTGCCGGCACTGAAGCTGAAGCCGCCAACCGTGGTGACTTTGCTCACGCCGATCAGGTTGGCGCACAGCAGTACCGTCACGAAGGCGGCCATCACCAGGTCGTAGTAGCGGTAATTGCGCCGCGGCGGGTTCGAGGACATGCTTGAAGCCTGGGCTGGGTGTGTTCGCGTTTCCCTGATTTACGGCCGCCCGGATGCTAGCACGCAGCAGGCCGGTAGCCGGTTTGGCTGCCTACCGGATAACACGCGCTCCCGGGAAATCGGGGCCGGCTTTCATGTTTGGCGATCGGCTTGTGGGGCGGGCCGGTGCGGGGGCCAGCCATGCCGGAATTGGACCTTTGGTCGACTCTGACGACGCGCTTGTGCAAAGATTCATTAGCGTTATCTAATGCATAGCCAAATCGTCACCAGTAGGGTTTTCGACATGAAACTGACTTTGCGCCAAAAACAGGTTTTTGATTTCATCTGTTCCGCGGTGGACGACGCGGGTTTGCCGCCGACGCGGGCGGAAATCGCGCGTCAGTTCGAATTCCGTTCCATCAACGCTGCCGAGCAGCACCTGCGGGCGCTGGCGCGCAAGGGTGCCATTGACCTGATGGCGGGTACCTCGCGTGGCATTCGTATCAATCGGCCGGCGGGTTTGCCGGTAGTCGGGAAGGTGGCGGCCGGCAGCCCACTGCTCGCAGAAGAGCACCTGCAGGGTTACCGCCCGGTCAACGCTGCTCTGTTCAGCCCCAAGGCCGATTATCTGCTCCGGGTCAGTGGCCTTAGCATGCGCGATGCCGGCATTCTCGATGGCGACTTGCTGGCGGTGCACCAGACTCCGAAGGCCCACAACGGCGACCTGGTCGTGGCGCGCATTGATGGCGAAGTCACCGTCAAACGTTTCCAGCGCAAAGGCAACAAGGTCACGCTGTTGCCTGCCAATCCGGACTTCGCGCCGATCGAGGTTGATCCACGGCGTCAGGATTTTGTGATTGAGGGTCTGGGCGTGGGTGTTATTCGCAACCTGGGATGAACAGCGTCCAGCCGGAGGACCGCGGCGCGGCGCAGTGCCGGTCGCTGGATCGCCTGCTTGACGATGCACGCCTGTGGCGCGGGTCGTCCCCGGTTTCGGTGGCGTCCCGCCTGCCCGCGGCCACACCGCAACTTGAGGCCGCGCTAGGTGGTGGCTGGCCGTGCGGAGTGGTGTGTGAACTGGCCCTCAGCGAGCCTGGGTGCGGCGAGCTGACGCTGCTGCTGCCGGTGCTGCGGGAGGTCCACGGACCGACGGCATGGATTGCCCCGCCCCATGTGCCGCATCCGTCAGCGCTGGCCGCGGCCGGGGTGGCGATCAGGGACACACTGTTGATCGAGCCGGCCACGCCGGCGCAGGCACAGTGGGCGGCTGAGCAACTCCTGCGCAGCGGTGTCTATGGCGCGGTACTGTTGTGGCTGCCAACGGTTAGCCCGCGTGCCGTGCGGCGCCTGCAACTGGCCGCTCAGGGCAGCGCGGCGTTCGTGGCCCTGCTAGTGCCAGACGCGGGCAGTCCATTGACGTCGCCGGCGGCGCTGCGCATGGCGCTGACCGCGGGTGCGCACGGTGTGAGGGTGACCGTGCGCAAACGTCGTGGCGGCCGACCGTCGCCGCCTTTTATGGTGGAGTATCGCGCCGGTGTTATGGCTGGCCCTGCATTTGCCGATGCTGGCGCTGGAGGCATTGCCGCCAACTAGCGACGCTGGTCCGCGGGCGGTTTCGTCTGGCGGCCGCCGTGGCTGCTTGCAGGTGGTTGATGACGCGGCCGCAAGCGTCGGTATTCGGTCCGGTATGGGCGTTAGCGAGGCGCTGGCGCTGTGTTCCGACCTGCAAGTCCTGGCTCGGCAACCACGCGTTGAGGCGGCAGCGCGCGAGGCCGTATTGCTGTGGGCCGGCCAGTTCACCTCGCAGTGCACCGCACTTTCCGACGACTGCCTGTTGCTTGAAATCGGTGCCAGCCTGACTCTGTTCGGTGGCCTTTCGGCTGTGCTCCGTCAGGTGACCACCGGACTGGCCACGCTGGGCCATCGGGTTCATCTGGCGGCCGCGCCGACGCCGGATGCAGCGGCGCTGCTGGCGCGTCATCGGCCCGGCTCGCAGGTGTTGAAGCTGGCGGATTTGCCAAAAGTACTGGCGCCGCTACCGCTGGAGTGCCTTGATATCGAGGTGCAAGTCAGCGAGCGCCTGCTCGGTTTTGGGCTTCGCACCATCGGCGAGTGTCGGCGGTTGCCGCCACCGGCGCTGGGTCGCCGTGCCGGCCCGCAGTTTCTGGCGCACCTTGGGCGACTGTTTGGCAGCCTGTCCCGGCCACTCGCGATGTTTGTTCCGCCAGAACAGTTCAATCGGGAAGTGGCACTGGAGGCACCAGTCACGGACAGCGCCGGACTGCGTCCGCCGCTGCGAAGACTGCTGTTGGAGCTGCAAGGTTTTCTGCGAATGCGCCAGGCCGGTATTCAGGTCGCGCGACTGGACCTACTGTCTGGCGAAGACTGTCATCCACTGTGGCTGCGCCTTGCCGGAGCCAGCCGCGAGGCGTCGCGGCTGGAAAACTTATTCGACGAGCACTTGCAGCGCTGGGCCCTGCCGGCGCCAGTGAAGGCGTTGCGCTTGGTCGGCGAAGTTCTGATCGACGATGCCGGGCCTGTCCGCGATCTGTTTGATGCCGTCGTCGGCGAACCACAGGCACAGTTGCTGGATCGGCTGCGGGCCAGACTGGGTGACGATGCCGTGCACGGTATTACGGCCACCGCCGATCACCGACCGGGGCTCGACTGGGCGTACTGCGTGCCGGGTGAGGAATTTGCAGGGACGATCACGGCGCTGCGCCCGGCCTGGCTGCTGCGCGAGCCGCAGCGCTTGCGCGCGGTCGCGGGCCAACCCAGCCTCGACGGCAGGTTGACCCTGCTCGGCGGGCCGGAGCGCATCGAAGGCGGCTGGTGGGACGGCAGTGACGTGGCTCGTGATTACTACATCGCCAGCCAGCGCAGCGGCCGCCGGCTATGGATTTACCGCGAGCGGCGCGCGCGTGGCGGCTGGTACCTGCATGGCCTGTTTGCGTGAAGTCTGCTGTCCCAGGTCAGGGGCGTTGCAGGGACACCACGCTGAACAGGTCGGCGTCGTCGCTCCAGGTTTTCAGCAGCCGGAATCCGGCCTGAGTGGCCAGGTGTTGGAACTCGTCCAGGTCGTACTTGTGCGAGTTTTCCGTGTGGATGGTTTCGCCCAATGCAAAACTGAATGCCTGTCCGGCGACATGGACGGTCTGAGCGCGCAGGCTTTCCATGTGCATTTCGACGCGCCCTGCGGCGGCGTTGTAAAACGCCTTGTGGGCGAAGCCGGTGAGGTCGAAATCGGCGCCTAGCTCCCGATTGCAGCGCGCCAGCAGGTTCAGGTTGAAGGCAGCGGTGACGCCGGCGGCGTCATCGTAGGCAGCTTGCAGGATCGCCGGATCCTTTTTGCGATCCACACCTACCACCAGGCCATCGCCAGGTGCCAGTGTCTGCGCGATGTTCTTCAGAAAACGCAGCGCTTCCAGGGGCGTGAAATTGCCAATGCTCGAACCGGGGAAAAACGCCAGCTTGCGCTGTCCCCCGCGGTCCACCCGCGGCAGGCGCAGCGGCCGTGTGTAGTCGGCGCACACCGCCATGAGGTGCAGCTGCGGGTAGTCGCGCGACAAGGTGTGGCAAGCCGCCAGCATGTGTTCGCGAGAGATGTCTATCGGCATGTACACCGCCGGTGCAAGCGCATCCAGCAGCAGCCGGGTCTTGATGCTGCTGCCACTGCCGTACTCGATCAGCACGCCGCCATAGCCGGCAAGCTCGGCGATCTGTGCAGCTGCCCTGCGCAGGATGTCGACCTCGGTACGGGTGGGGTAGTACTCGGGCAGTTCGCAGATCTCATCGAACAATGCCGAACCGGCGGCGTCGTAGAAGAACTTGCATGGCAGGCTTTTGTGCGGTCGGGCCAGGCCCTCCAGCACGGCGGCGCGAAAGTCCTGTTGCTCGGGGGCCAGATCATGCAGGCGTAGTCTTGCGAGGTTGTTCATGTGTCCTCCGCCAGGCGCACGCCGCTGTAGGCCCAGCGTGCATCAGGGGGGTAGAAGTTGCGGTAGGTGCTGCGGATGTGACCGGCTGGTGTCACGCAGGCGCCGCCGCGCAGCACCATCTGCCCGGACATGAATTTGCCGTTGTATTCGCCGACCGCGCCAACCGCCGGTCGAAAGCGCGGGTAGGGCACATAGGGACTGGCCGTCCATTCCCACAAATCGCCGAACATTTGCTTCAGGCCCAACTGGCTGCCAGCCGGTAAGGGTTCGAGCAGGTCGCGGTCGAGAAAATTGCTGCCCGCCGGGCTTTCTGAAACCTGGCTCGCGGCGGTTTCCCACTCGAACTCCGTAGGCAGCCGCCGGCCTGCGAAACGCGCATAGGCGTCTGCCTCGTAATAGCTCAAATGACTTACCGGCGCCGCGGGGTCGAACGGCCGTAGCCCACTCGCAGCGAATACCTGCCAGGCGTCCTCGCCGCGCTCCCAGTACAGCGGCGCGGTCCAGCCGCGTGCCTGCACCACCGTCCAGCCGTCCGACAGCCACAGTGCGGGCGTCTGATAGCCACCGGCGTCCAGGAACTCGAGATACTCGCCGCAGGTCACCAGCCGATCTGCGAGTCGAAAGGGCGTCAAATACGCGCGATGCGCGGGTTGCTCGTTATCGAAGGCGAAGTCGGCCCGGCAATGACCGATGTCGACCAGCCCGCCAGCGAAGGACAGAAACTTGACCGGCCGCGCAAGGCCGGCTGGGGGGTGACTCAGATCCTCCCGGTAGGCAGGGCGCAGTGGGTTGCTGTGGAAGTTGTGCTTGATGTCCATCAGCAGCAGTTCCTGGTGCTGCTGTTCGTGGTTCAGGCCAAGCGTCAACAACGGTTCGATATGGGCCCATGTGCGGTCGTCCAGGGCACCGAGCAGCGTCAGCAGATGATGGTCGACATGAGTCCGGTAAGCCAACACCTCATCGCTGCTCGGGCGAGCCAGCAGGCCGCGTTGCGAGCGGGTATGAAACGGACCGAGCTGGTTGTAGTAGGAATTGAACAAATAGCCGAAGCGGGGATGAAACGGCTGGTAACCCGGCAGATTCGGACCGAGGATAAAGGTCTCGAAGAACCATGCAGTGTGGGCTAGGTGCCACTTGGGCGGGCTCACGTCGGGCATGGACTGGATCACCATGTCCTCTGCGGTGAGTGGGGCGCACAAAGCCTCCGTAAGGCTGCGTACGGCAACGTAGCGATCCATCAACCCGCCGGAATCCGGACGCGCCGTGGAGGCGCGATTATGGACAGCATTCGCCATATGTTGTTTGCTCCCTCATCCAGCCGTTCTTATGGCCATTGGTGGCATTCGGCGTTGATGTTAGTATCCTGAAACCTGCTTCCAGCGCAACTTGCGCGGTTATGTCATGCAGATACGCGGCGCCGGCCAGGCATGCAGTCCGCCGCAGGTAACCAACTTCTCAGAAGTCCCGGTACGGAAGCCGGCGCGACGCCGGTACGGCGGGGACCGTCGACCTCGACGTTCGCCGCAGTAGGTCGTCAGTGCCAGGGCCTATGACATCGTGGCGTCACGATGTCCGACTATATCAACGCAGGGGATGGAGACGATGAAGCCGAATGAGTTGACCTCGCCTGATATTGACCGGTTGGTCGTTGACCTGGCCGATCAGGGCGAATTTCACGTCCACCGCGACGT
>NZ_JBFIII010000034.1 GCF_041601295.1 Immundisolibacter sp. | reverse complement strand
GTGGAGGCGATGCTGCGGAAGCCGTGCGCGGTCATGGTGTCCTTGTCGTATCCCATGCGGCGCAGGGCGGCGTTCAGCGTGTTCTCGGACAGCGGTTCACTTCTGGCGCGTACCCCCGGAAACACCCACTGTCCGCGCCCGGTCAGCGGGTGCAACTGGCGCAGGATCGCCACGGCCTGCCGACTCAGCGGCACGCGGTGCGGCTGTCGGGCTTTCATTTTCTCGGCCGGGATTCGCCACTCGGCGGCGTCCAGGTCGATCTCGGCCCACTCGGCCCGGCGCAGCTCGCCAGGGCGCACGAACACCAGCGGCAACAGACGCAAGGCGCAGGCGGTGACAAAGCCACCCGAATAGCTGTCCAGGTCGCGCAGCAGCGCGGCTATGGCCTTCGGCTCGGTGATGGTCGCGTAGTGCTTCGGCTTCCATGGTGCCAGCGCGCCGCGCAGGTCGCCGGACGGGTCACGCTCGGCACGGCCAGTGGCCACGGCGTAGCGGAAAACCTGCCCGCAGTTTTGGTGCGCCCGGTGCGCTGTCTCAAGCCGGCCACGGGCCTCGATACGGCGCAGCACCGTCAGCAGCTCAGGCGCCGTGATCTCGCGCACAGGACGCGCGCCGATCCAGGGGAACACGTCACGCTCAAGGCGGCGGATGATTTTTTCGGCGTGCGTGGGCGCCCAGGGCGGCGAAAACTTGGCGAACCACTCGCGGCCCACGGCCTCGAACGACTCCGGTGCCGCGTCGGCATGCCGTGTGGCCTTGCGGTGCTCGCTGGGGTCGATGTTGTCAGCCAACAGTCTACGGGCGGCATCGCGTCGCTCGCGGGCCTTAGCCAAGCCTACGTCGGGGTATACCCCCAGGCTCAGCAGCTTTTCTCTACCCCCAAATCGGTATTTCAGGCGCCAGCCTTTTTTACCGTTCGGGGAGACCAGGAGAAATAGGCCACCGGCATCGAACAATTTCTGCTGTCGCGGACCGGGTTTAGCGTTGACAACGGCAGTAGCGGACAGGCTCATTGGGGGTAGTGCCTCGCGCGGACGGGTACTCTACCCCCGTTTTCTACCCCCAGAATGTGCGGCTGTCAACGGTATATAGCGGACGCAAGCGAACACTAGATCGGCCTAAAACCGAGTGTTTATGCGTGTTTTAGGCCTTTAGCGGACACAAGCGAATCAAGAAATGGTGGAGCGGAGGAGGATCGAACTCCCGACCTTCGCATTGCGAACGCGACGCTCTCCCAGCTGAGCTACCGCCCCATGATGATGGCTGTGTTTGGCGCCGGAGCGATGAGGCCCCACGGGGCTTGTCCCCGCTCCGAATCGACGCCGCAGTGTACCATGTGCCCCATCCCAGCCGACACGTAAATCCCGCCCGTGAGGAGGACTCCAGAATGCGTATTTCCAGCCATTTTCTGATTGCCGCCGTCGTCGTTGGGTCGCTCACAGCATCCGCTGGCGACCTGGAAGACGGCATCGCCGCCTTCGAGAAGCGTGACTTCAATACCGCCGTTCGCCTGATCGAGCCGCTGGCCGAGCAGGGTATTGTCGAGGCGGAATACTTCATGGGCACGTTCTTCATGTATGGCCACGGCACCGCGATGGACCCGCCGCAGGCCAAACTGTGGTTCCAGCGTGCCTTCGGCCATTGGGAAACGCAGGCCAAGAGCGGTAACCCGGCTGCCATGGTGGAAGTGGCGATGATGCTGACCACCGGCCTCGGTATCACCCGCGACGACAAGGCCGCCGTCCAGTGGCTGCGCAAGGCCAGCGACCTGGGTTACGCCGAGGCCTGGGCCGAGCTCGGTGAGTTATATGTGGAAGGCGCCGGTGTACCCAAGGACGTGGCCGAGGGCGAGCGTCTGCTCAAGAAGGCTTCGGCTGCCGGCAGCGAACGCGCTGACGAGATGCTGGCCGCCCTTACCAAACGGGTAGAACCCGCAAGCTACTGAATAGCTGCCGTCAGACCGTTGCCCCACACGCTCTGACGGCGTGATTCTGCTGGCATATCTGGCGGTCGGCGCGCTGGCCGGCTTGATCGCTGGCATGCTCGGCCTGGGCGGCGGCGTGGTCATCGTGCCGGCACTGGCGCTGGCTTTCCCGCTGCTTGGAATTCCCGCCGATGTACTGATGCATCTGGCAATCGGCACCTCGCTCGCGGTGATCGTTCCAACCTCGATGTCGTCGAGCTATGCGCACTACCGGCGCGGCGCGGTCGACGGGCCACTGCTGCGCCTCATGCTGCCGGGCTTACTCACTGGCGCTGTGCTGGGCGGCTTGTTGGCCGACACACTACCAAGCGACCTGCTGAAGCGCGTGTTTGGGGCGTTTGTGCTGGCGGTGTCGATCCAGATTTTCTTCAACGCGACTGCACCGGGACGACGACCATTACCCAGGGCCGCCGGGCTCATGGTGACCAGCACGGTCATTGGAACTGCCTCAACACTGCTGGGCATTGGTGGCGGCAGCCTGACGGTACCGTTCCTGACCTACTGCCAGGTGGACATGCGTCGGGCGGTAGCGACCTCGTCGGCCTGCGGTTTGGTATTGGGCGTGGCCGGCGCGGCGACGTTCCTGTGGGCCGGACGCGATCATCCGGGGTTACCCCCCGGCGCCTGGGGCTATGTCTACTGGCCGGCGTTTATCGGCATCGCCGTAGCCTCGGTGGCTACCGCCCCGGTGGGCGCCCGATTGGCGCACAGCCTGCCAGTGATCTTGCTAAAACGTGTGTTTGCCGTTTTGCTGGCCTCCGCCGGGATACGCCTGCTCGGCTTTTGAAGAGCCAGACGCCGCCAAGCGCCCGGAACAGATCGGAACCCCCATCACGAAACCGAACCGGCCCTCATTTCCTGCCCTTGAAGAAAGAGTTGTCCGGTAACACCACCCCGACTTGCGCCGCGTACCGATCCCACTCGCGCCGCAGGGCATCGAGCCGCTCGGGCTGCTCGACGGCCAGGTCGCGTGTCTCGGCGGGGTCATCCGCGATGTTGAACAGCTGCCAGCGCGGTGGTGCAAATGGCTCGCTGATCCAGGTAATTTTCCAGTCGCCGCGGCGCAACGCCCGCATGCCAAACAGTTCAAAGCCGATGCTTTCATCTGCGGGATGGACCAGCGGGGCCTCGCCTTTGAGCAGCGGCCACATGGAGCGCCCTTCAACCTCTAACACGGCGCGTTTCTGGTAGGTGTCAGGCGCGACCAGTCCGGCACTTTCCAGAACAGTGGGCATCAGGTCGCGCACCGTCAGCACCGCGTCGTCGGGCGGCGATGCCTTGCCAACACCCGGTCCGGCGACAATCAGCGGTGAGCGGATGCCCCCCTCGCTGATGAACACTTTGAACAGGCGAAACGGACTGGACGAGGCCACCGCCCAGCCGGGGCCGGTCGAGGGCCGTGAGCCTTTCTTGCCCAGGTTCTGCAGCCGATTGTCCGAATTACGCGCCACCCAGCCGGGCGCCGAGAGCGGGTTCTGCTGTAGCGTGATGCCGTTGGCGCCGTTGTCGGAAAAGAAAATGATCAGGGTGTTGTCATAAATGCCTTTGCGTTTGAACGCCGCCAGCACCCGACCCACGTTGGCATCCAGGTTCTCGACCATGGCCGCGTAGATCTCCATCGACCGCGCCGAGGCGCGCTGCTCGTCTTGGCTCAAATCGTCCCAGGCTGGCACATGCGGTGGCCGCGGCGACGCCCGCACGGACTGGGCTACCACGCCCAGTTCCCTGGCCCGAGCCAGGCGCTGTTCGCGCAACTTGTCGTAGCCCCCGTCATAGCGACCAGCGTACTTGTCCAGCCATTCGTCCGGGACATGCAGCGGATCGTGGGGCGCGGTAAACGCCAGGTAGGCGAACAGCGGCGTATCGTCCTGCTTTGCCTCGATCCACTCAATCAACTTGCTGGCGTAGGCGTCCGAGGAATAGAAACTGGCCGGAATCTGCACTGGATGTCCGTTCTCGCGGTAGATCGGCGCGTAATCAATGGCATAGGGCGCCTGGTCACCGAAGTGGCTGGCGGCGCCACGCAACATGACGAATGAGCGATCGAATCCAAACCGAGAGGGGTCCTGTTCCAGGCCCATCCCCAGATGCCATTTACCGGACACCAGAGTGGTGTAACCGCCATCGTGCAGCAGCTCGGGCAGTGTGACTGCGCGCCTGTTCAGGTAACCCTCGTAGCCGGGCACACCGCGTTGATTCGGCTGTAGCAGCTCCTCCATGGTGCTCAGGCCAACGAGGTGATGATCGATGCCGGTCAGCAACATGGCCCGGGTCGGCGAACAGGTGGCCGCCGTATAGAACTGGGTAAAGCGGCGACCCTGGTCGGCCAGGGCATCCAGGTTCGGCGTTCGAATCTCCCCACCGAACCCGCCCCAATCGGAATAGCCCATGTCATCGGCAACGATGATCAAAACATTCGGCCGCGCCGCCGCCAACGCGCCGCCATAAATGCCCGCTGCCACCAAGCAAACCAGCAGCTGTCCAATCTTGTGGATTCTTCCGATCGTCATGGCTCCCCCTGTATGTTTTTTCTTCACGCGCCACCCGACGCTGTCCTCTGTCAGAAGCGTGGACGTTCTGGTTTCAAACCCTGGCCCCGAGGGGCATGGCAATGCCCCCGTGTGGCGGCGCCTAGCACCAGCCCGCGGCCTTGCCCGGCCGCAAGTCAGCGCTTGCGATAAGTCACAAAGCTGTAGGCGTACACGTTGCGCTCGTCGGCGGGGTGATCTTCACGCGCCGTTACCTGCCACGGCGACTGAAGCGGCGGAAAGTGCGTATCGCCGGGCAACCTGGCGTGCACCTCGGTGAGTTCGACCGCACTGGCCGCGACAAGCGCCTGCGCGTACACGGTGGCGCCACCGATAATCATGGCCTGAGGCTCGCCTGCGACGAGGTGATAAGCGTCGGCCAGCGATGCGACTACCTCTACGCCGGGCGGCGCGAAATCGGCCTGGCGACTGAGCACGATGTTGCGCCGCTGGGGCAGCGGTTTGCCGATGGACTGATAGGTCGCCCGCCCCATGATGACCGGCCTGCCGAGCGTCAACTCGCGAAAATGCTTCAGGTCGGCTGGCAGATGCCAGGGCAGCGCGCCGTCACGGCCGATGACACCACCTTCGGCCACCGCCACCACCAAAATCACTTCAACCGGTGCCGTCACACGGCAACCGGGGCGGCGATACGTGGAAGCGGGTCGTAACCCAGCAGTTCGAAGTCGTCGTAGGCAAGCTCGAAGATGGATTCCACCGGTCGGCGTATCTGCATCTGCGGCAGCGGGCGTGGCGTGCGGGCCAGTTGCTCGCGCGCCTGGTCCAGATGGTTCAGGTACAGGTGCGCGTCACCCAGAGTATGTATGAACTCGCCCGGCGCGAGCCCGGTGACGTGTGCCACCATCTGCGTCAGCAACGCGTACGACGCAATGTTGAACGGCACGCCCAGAAAGATGTCGGCGCTGCGCTGGTACAGCTGGCAGGACAGCCGGCCATCGGCCACATAAAACTGGAACAGAACATGGCACGGCGGCAGGCGCATGGCGTCCACCTGCGCCGGGTTCCAGGCGCTGACCAGCAGCCGGCGCGAATCGGGGTCGCGACGAATGCGCTCGATAACGGCACCGATCTGGTCAATGTGGCCACCGGCATAGTCCGGCCAGGAGCGCCACTGGTAGCCGTAAACCGGGCCAAGGTCGCCGTTCTGGTCCGCCCACTCGTCCCAGATACTGACGCCACGCTCGCGCAGGTAGCCGACGTTGGTGTCGCCGCGCAGAAACCACAGCAGTTCGTGGATGATGGATTTGACGTGCAGCTTCTTGGTGGTCAGCAGTGGAAACCCATCGGCCAGGTCGTAGCGCGACTGGTGGCCGAACACGCTCAGCGTGCCGGTCCCGGTTCGGTCGGACTTGCGCACGCCATGGTCCAGCACCGTGCGCATCAGATTCAGATATTGCTGCATGAGAACGACAAACGGGTACGGCAGGATGGGGCGCTAGAATAACCGCCATGAACATTCCCCACGACCCCCCGCACGACGTCGCCGTCGATGTCCGCACGCAGTACCTGGCCGAGCAGTCGGACCCGCTGCATGGCCGCTATGTGTTCGCCTACACGGTGACCATCACCAACCACGGCGCAACACCGGCGCGGCTGGTCGCGCGCCACTGGATCATCACCGACGCCGAGGACAACACACAGGAGGTGCGCGGCCTGGGCGTGATCGGTCAGCATCCGCACCTGGAGCCCGGCGAGTCGTTCACGTATACCAGCGGCACAGTGCTCGACACGCCGACCGGGTTCATGCATGGCAGCTACCAGATGGTGAGCGACGATGGCGCCGAGTTCGACGCGCCGATCCCGCCGTTTCACCTGGCGGCACCGCACAGCCTCCACTAGATAGGCCCGCGTTGGACATCGTCGTCAATGGAACCGTCCGTGCGGCCGGCGACACCCTTACCGTGGCGCAACTGGTTGCCGAGCTGGGCCTCACCGGCAAACGCCTGGCGGTGGAGGTGAACCGCGACATCGTGCCACGCGGCAACCATGCCGGACACGTGCTGCGCGACGGCGACCGCATCGAAATCATCCACGCCATCGGTGGCGGCTGAGCCGCGGCACAGTCGGCGGCTCAGCCGCCAGGACACACAGCCATGACCGCACCCGACGACGACCCGCTGCGCATCGGCGCACGCACGTTCAGCTCACGCCTGCTGGTTGGCACCGGCAAATACAAGGACCTGGACGAGACCGCGCGCGCCATCGAGATGAGCGGTGCACAGATCGTCACCGTCGCCGTGCGACGGGTGAATATCGGCCAGGACCCGAACCAACCGAACCTGCTCGACATACTGCCCCCGGACCGCTACACCATCCTGCCGAACACCGCCGGCTGCCACACCGCCGACGAGGCGGTGCGCACCTGCCGCCTGGCGCGCGAACTGCTGGACGGCCATAACCTGGTGAAGCTGGAAGTGCTGGCCGACCACAAGACGCTGTACCCGGACGTGACCGAGACGCTGGCCGCTTGCCAGACGCTGATCGCCGACGGTTTCGACGTGATGGTCTACACCTCCGACGACCCCATCCTGGCCAAGCGTTTCGAGGCCATGGGCTGTGTGGCGGTGATGCCGCTGGCGGCCCCAATCGGCTCCGGCCTTGGCATCTGCAATCCCTATAACCTGCGCCTGATTCTGGAACAGGCGTCGGTACCGATCCTGGTCGACGCCGGCGTGGGTACCGCCAGCGACGCAGCACTGGCCATGGAGCTGGGCTGCCAGGGTGTGCTGATGAACACGGCGATTGCCGGCGCCAAAAATCCGGTGCTGATGGCCAGCGCCATGCGCAAGGCCATCGAGGCCGGGCGCGAGGCGTTCCGCGCCGGGCGTATCCCGCGCAAGCCGTACGCGTCGGCCTCGTCGCCGCTGGATGGGCTGTTTTTTGCCTGAAGCGCCGGATACCGCCCTGCACAAGGAAAACCACTGGCGCGCTATCCGCAGCTTCGTAGTGCGCGCCGGGCGCATGACGCCGGGGCAGCGTCATGCGCTCGAACGCCTGTGGCCCCATTACGGCCTGGACCTGCCCGACGGCGAGTTCGACCTGGACCAGGCCTTCGGGCGCCAGGCGCCGCGCGCGCTCGAAATCGGCTTTGGCATGGGCGACGCCCTGCTGGCGCTGGCAACAGACCATCCCGGGCAGGATTTCATCGGCGTGGAGGTTTACCCGCCAGGCATCGGCAGTTTTCTGCTGCGCGTGGAGCAGGCGGGACTAACCAACGTGCGCGTCGTCTGCGCGGATGCGGTTCAGGTGCTGACGCAGCACCTGCCGGCCGCGAGCCTGGATCGCCTGTTGGTGCTGTTCCCGGACCCCTGGCCCAAGAAGCGACATCACAAACGACGCCTTGTAAACGCGCCGTTCCTGAATCTGGCGGCGCGCGTGCTGGCTCCCGGGGGGCAACTACAAATCGCTACCGACTGGACCGACTACGCGACTGCCATCGGCGAGGTTCTTCCCACCCGCCCCGACTTCACGCCGATCGAGGCCGATTCCGTCAACGCCGGGCGACCGGAAACCAAGTACGAGCGCCGCGGACAGCGCCTGGGACACGATATCCACGAGTTCGTGTACCGGCGCCAGTAGGCATCAATCCAGCAAATGGCTGACCATGCCGTCGGCCAGCTTGGGCTCGAACCAGGTGGATTTGGGCGGCATCACCTGGCCGGCGTCGGCAACGGCCATCAGGTCTTCAAGCGAGGTGGCATACAGCGCGAAGGCCACCGCCATCTCGCCGCTGTCCACCCGGCGCTTCAGTTCTCCCAGGCCGCGGATGCCGCCCACGAAGTCGATGCGCTTGTCGCGCCGCGGGTCGCTGACGCCGAGCACCGGCTCGATCAGATACTGATGCAGCAGGCTCACGTCGAGCCGGCCGACCGGATCGGTCGGCACCCGGCCGGGCTTCAGTCGCAGGGCGTACCACTGGCCCGCCAGGTACATGCCAAACGTGTTGAGGGCCGCCGGGCGCGCTTCGCCAGAGACTGGCTCGATCTCGAAATGCTCGGCCACGCGCGCCCTGAAGGCGACCTCGTCAAGACCGTTCAGGTCGGTCAGCAGCCGGTTGTAGTCGAGAATCTTCACCTGGTTGTGCGGGAAGCTGACGGCCAGGAAGTACTGGTGCTCGGCATCCGCCGGCCCGCCCCGCTGGGCGGCCACGCGCGAGGCAGCGGCGCTGCGGTGGTGGCCGTCTGCGATGTAGAGCACACCCAGCGCCTCGACCGCCGCGCTGATGGCGGCGATGTCGGCAGCGGCATCGATCACCCACAGCGTGTGGCGCACGCCGCCGTCGGCCACTACATCAGCCGCCGGCGCGCCCTCGCTGGCCCGTGCCAGCATGCCATCCAGCGCCGCCGTGGCGCGATGTACCAGGAATACCGGCCCGGTCTGGGCGTTGCTGGTGTCGATGTGGCGCACGCGGTCGTTTTCCTTGTCCGGGCGCGTGAACTCATGCCGGCGGATCAAGTTCTCGTCGTAGGCCGGCACCGAGGCCGCCAGCACCAGGCCGGTCTGCTCGCGCCCGTCCATCACCAGGCGATAGGCGTAGTAGCAGGCTGCATCGTCCTGGCGCAGCGTACCGGCCGCAATCATGCGCCGCAGGTTCTGGGCACCCTGGGCGTAGACGGCATCGGCGTAGGAATCGGTGTCCGTCGGCAGGTCCACCTCCGGCCGCGACACGTGCAGGAAACTCAGCGGCCGGCCTTCGACCATGGCGCGCGCCTCGGCGGCGTTCATCACGTCGTATGGCGGGGCGATGATTTCGGCGGCGCGGCCAGGCGCCGGGCGCAGGCCACGAAACGGACGGATCAGGGACATCGGACAATCCTCGAACGGACAAACAAAAAAGCGCCTGGCTCCCGAGTTCAGCGCTGAATAACGCCCTCCTGGCGTTCTCGGCGCACGCCCCGCCCGGTCTGCACCCGTGCGTGGCTACGCCGTTCACGCATCTCAGTGCTTGAACGGCGACGGGCCATCCCTGGCCGCGGGAACCAGGCGCTCGTGGAATCCCGAGTCAGGCCGCCTGCTGCAGGGCGGCGATGCGCTCTTCCAGCGGCGGGTGGGACATGAACATCCGCGAAATGCCCTTGCCGCCTGAAATACCAAACGCAGCGAGCTGCTCGGGCAACGCCGCCGGCTGGTGGGCTGCCTGCAGGCGCTGCAAGGCGGCAATCATCTTGCCGCGGCCGGCCAGGTGAGCCCCGCCCTTGTCGGCCTGGAACTCGCGTCGGCGGCTGAACCACATCACGACCACGCTGGCGACGATGCCGAACAGCACCTGGGCCACCATGGTGGCAACAAAGAAGCCGATACCGTGGCCACTCTCGTTGCGAAACACGGCCCGGTCGATGAACTGCCCAACCAGGCGCGAGAGCACGATCACGAAGGTGTTCAACACGCCCTGGATCAGGGTCAGCGTGACCATGTCGCCATTGGCGACGTGGCTGATCTCGTGGCCCAGCACGGCCTCGGCTTCGTCGCGCGACATGGCCCGCAGCAGGCCAGTGCTGACCGCGACCAGGGCGTTGTTGCGGCTCATGCCGGTGGCAAAGGCGTTCACGTCGGGCGCGTCATAGACAGCCACTTCCGGCATCCCAATACCGGCCAGCTCGGCCTGCCGACGTACGGTGTTGACCAACCAGGTTTCAAGCTCCCCATTTGGCTGGTCGATGACCTTCGCACCCACCATGCGTTTGGCGCTCCATTTGGACATCGCCAGCGAGATAAACGCGCCGCCCATGCCGAACACGGCGGCGAACACCAGCAACGGCACCATCCCGCCCTGGTCCGGGCGAATGCCCAGCAGCGGCATGATGACGCTCAGCGCCAGGCTCAGTACCAGCATCACCGCCAGATTGGTAAGAACGAACAGCACAATGCGTTTCATGGGAACTCCGTAAAATTGCGCCCGCGAACGTCGGACTGCCGCCTCAAGATGCGGGCGACAGTGGCCTGGTTCAAGTGGCAATGGTGAGTGGTCGCCGCTTTATTAACGGCGTCAAGTCCACGAGCTTCAAGCCCCCTGAATTCTATGGTGTTCTAATATTCAGATGATGTACCTTACTGAACGCTCGTTTTTTGCATGACCAAAAAAATCGGGAGGGCCGAGGCACTCCCGATCGGAGGTATAAGAGGAGGAGAAACGACGTTCATTGCGAACGCCGAGGTGGATGATAAGGATTTATCCCTTCCTGTCAACAGGAACTATATTCTGCAAGTGCAAAGTTTTTTGGGGGCCTCCTTTGACCTCTAGTACAAAGTTTCTCGACCACGGCCTGAATCGCCTGGCCTATGAGCAAATCGCGGGCGTGGCGCCCGGCGTCATGTTCTGCGGCGGTTTCATGTCGGACATGACCGGCACCAAGGCCACGGCACTGGCCGGACACTGCATGGAACAAAACCGTGCCTTTGTGCGGTTCGATTACTCCGGTCACGGCGCGTCTGGCGGGCGCTTCGAGGACGGCTGCATCAGCCAGTGGCGCGACGATGCTCTGACCGTGCTGGATACACTCACCGAAGGGCCGCAGGTGCTGGTGGGCTCGAGCATGGGCGGCTGGATTGCCCTGTTGCTGGCCCTGGCGCGACCGGAACGGATACGCGGGCTGGTACTGCTGGCACCGGCTCCGGATTTCACACAGGCCCTGTCGGAGCACGAGCTGACGGCCCCCGAACAAGCGAGCCTGACACGCGACGGCCGGATTGAACGCCCGTCGCAATACAGTCAGCAGCCCTATGTCATCACCCACCACCTGGTACAGGACGGCAAACAACATTTGCTGTTGCAGGCGCCGATCGCCGTGACCTGTCCGGTACGGGTGCTGCAGGGCATGCGAGATACCGACGTACCCTGGGAACGCGCCTTGATCCTGGTCGATAGGCTGACGTCAGACGACGTCACGCTGACCTTATTGAAAAACGGCGATCATCGGCTATCGAATGCGGACGATCTGGATCGCCTTACCGCGGCGGTTACCGAACTTTGCCAAGCCTAATCGATGCCAAGTTTGCCGATACGCTGGCGTCATCCGGATACCCGTTCAATGCGTAACTCAGTTATTCGCCATCGCATAGCCTTGTCCGTGAGCCTGTGCCTGGCGTCAGCGCCTCTCCCGACCGCCGCGGCGGGCACCTATGCCGATGCCATTCCGGCCATCAAACCCTCCGTAGTGGCGGTCGGAACCTACCTGAAAACCCGTCGTCCCCCCATCAACATGCTCGGCACCGGCTTTGTTGTGGCGGACGGACAGCATGTCTTTACCAACGAACACGTGCTGCCGACGACGCTAGCCCGGGGAGAATCCCTGGTCATCCTTACCGGCAGCGACGAAAACGGGCAGGCCCGCAGCGTGGTGAGCACGGTGCGACGTAGCAGCCATGACCTGGCGCTGCTCCGGATGGCCGGCCCTGCGCTGCCCGCACTTCGGATCGACAACACCAACAGCGCGGTCGAAGGTCAGGAACTGGCCTTTACCGGCTTCCCCCTCGGCATTGTGCTCGGCTTGCACCCGGTCACCCACCGCGCATTGCTCGCCGGCATCGTGCCGATGGTGATCCCGGCCCGCAGCAGCCGGGAACTGGACGCCAGTGCGCTCAGTTCCCTGCGCCGGGGTAACTTCAAGGTCTTTCAACTGGACGCTACCGCCTACCCTGGAAACAGCGGCAGCCCGTTGTTCGACCCGACCAACCGCAAGGTATATGGCATCGTCAACATGGTATTCGTCAAAACCCAAAAAGAAGCCCTGATCAAGGATCCAAGCGGCATCAGCTACGCCATTCCCGCCCGGTTCATGGTGGAGCTGTTGCAAGGCGAAGGGTTGACGCCGTGACCGGACGGCCATCTGTCTGGTATCTGGCACCGCTGTTGGTGATGTCAGCCATCTATTACAGCTCCAGCCAATCCGGAAGCGCCCAGACCGTCGGTTCCATGCCCTTAGGGCCTGGCTGGTTTCACAACCTCCTGCATGTGCCGGCCTATGCGCTGCTGGCGGCAAGCTGGGGCCTGGCGCTGCCACAGCGCCGCCGTTGGCGAGGCGCGAGCTTGATCTTTGCTCTGACCTTGGGCTACGGAATCTTCGACGAATGGCACCAGAGTTTCGTGCCGGGACGGGAATGCTCGGCCGCTGACCTGTTGCGTGATGCCGTCGGCGCAGGCCTGGGCCTATGGCTGAGCAACCGTATGATGCTGTCGCGACGGCGGCTACCTACCTGCGCGCGCCGCACCCTTGGCAAATAATCCGGCGTGAGCCACCCTCCTCAACCAGGCGGCTGCCACGGATCTACCCATACGCCCGTCAGGTCCGCGAACGCCCTTGCCATTGGCGCGAAACGCAGCAGCAGGTTCTCACGCATGGCAGCATCCAGCGGCGGCACTTTCTGTGTCATCACCGGGCCGGCCAGTTCCAGCAGGCTGCGCGGCAACCAGGGCCGCAGACGTTTGAACAAGCGGCCGAGCCCACCGCCGCCACCCAAATATCGATCAATCCGTTGTAACGGCCCACGATAAACATAGCTGCGGTTATGGCCAGAATCCGGCGGCAGGGCCAGCGGCCGGGCCAAACCTAGAAACTCGCAGCTGGCCTCTAGCACCGCCAGAGGCTCTCGCACCAGATCCTCGAAACGCAGAACCAGGAACGCCTCGCGTGGGAAATACTCCAGATACAGGCGCAACTGACCCAGATAATCGCTGGTACGCAAATAGGTGCTGTCGGTGGCGAGAGCCGTTTCAATCGGCAGGGTTTCGTTGCCTGTCCGCACTCCGTGCCAGTAGGCCGAATGCACCCGCGCGGCCGGGTTGCGAACCAGGTAGATGAAACGTGCCGCTGGCGCCACGGCATGGATGGCGATCGGCACGCCCGCATACCGGCTACGCGGATCGTCACCGGCCGATCCGTAGCCGGCCAACGGCGCAGCTGAGTAGCTGGTGGAAGCATCCAGCAACAAACGGCCTTCAGTTGTGGGAAAGCAGTCCCGATACCAGTCCAGGCCCCGCTCCCGGTGGCGGGTAAAGAAATCCGGCTCCTTCGGCCTGGCCACGCACACGCCAGGCTGCGCGCCCAACAGATTGGCCAGAAACGTGGTGCCGGCTTTCTGGGCGCCGATTAGAAACACCTGGGGCGGGAACCCTGCCTCGCTCAGTGAGGAAGCCATGTGATCGATAACTCACCAAGGGGCCGGCTGGCGGCCTGGAATACCAAGCGCCGGTCGTGACGGTCGGTTACGCTAGCCAAATCTTGTTCACCACTCGACATCCGCCGCCTGAAGCAGTCATGACCCCAGATGTCTCCATCATCATACCGGCCTACAACTCGGCCCGGTTCATCGCCGAAACGCTGCGAACCGCCCAGGCCCAGCAACAGGTACGCAGCGAGATCATTCTCGTCGATGGCGCCTCTGAAGACGATACGGTAGCCCAGGCACAAGCCGCCTGCCCGGACCTGAAGGTAATCTGCGAGCCGGACTTCGGCGTCTCGGACGCCCGCAACAAAGGGCTGCGCCTGGCACAGGCGGACTGGGTCGCGTTTCTGGATGCCGACGATATCTGGCAACCGGACAAGCTGGCTCGGCAACTCACTATCGCCCGCAGCGAACCGGGATTGGCCCTGGTGTTCTGTGATGCCTGGCAATTTCGCGATGGCGAGCGCCTGCTCGATTCTTTTCTAGCCACGCGCACCGACTATGCGGGCCTGCCGCGGCATGCGGTGCCCGGTGTCGAGGGTGGCCAGGTATTCGACACCGACATGGCCGCCGCCATCATGCGTACCAACTTCGTGGTCACCACCTCAACGGCCATCGCGCGCCGGGAACATGCCCTGGCGATCGGTGGTTTCGATCCCACACTCAAGGTGTGCGAGGACTACGATTTCTGGCTGCGCTTGGCCAAGGATCGACGCGTTGGCGTGGTGGAATCGCCGCTGGTCGGCTACCGCCACCACGGCAGCAGCTTGTCTGACGACCTGGACGCGATGATTCGCGGTCGCATCGCGGTTGCCGAGCGCGTGTTCGCCACGCCCGAGCGCTACCCGGCCGGCGCAACCGGGTTCTTCAGAGGTGAAAAGTCCCGCCGCTACCAGCAACTCGGTCGGCGCGCTCTGCACGGCGGCGACCTGCGTCAGGCTCGTAGCCATTTCTGGCACAGCCTGCGCGCCGCGCCGCGCCTGTCCACCGCCGCGCTGCTCGCAGCGAGCTGCACTGGCCGCGCCGGCAGCCGGCTTCTGGCGAGTGCAAAACGAACCGCCGGTCTTGATCTTGATCGCTAGCGCCCAGGTGCTGCCTGACCCCAGTCGGCCGGCGAGTACGGCCACACGATTGCGCGGCCTGCTGATGGTGGCCTTTCATTTCCCGCCAGACAACAGCAGCACCGGCGTGCTGCGCAGTCTGAAATTCGCCCGCCATCTGCTCGATCTTGGCTGGCGAACACACGTCCTGACCGTCGATCCGGCGCTCTACCCGCAGCGGGATCCGGCCTTGGAGACTCAGATACCGCCCGAGGTTTCCGTCGACCGCCTACCCTGCCACGACGCCAAGCAGCGCTGGAGCATCGCCGGTCGTTACCCTGCGGTCGTCGGTGTGCCGGATCGGTTCGGCTCCTGGCGCCGGCCCGCGGTGCGGGCGGGTCTGTCGCTGGTCCGGCGCGGCGCGGTGCAGGCCATCTACTCGACCTACCCTGTACCGAGCGCGCACCTGATCGCGCTGCGCCTTAAACGCCGCAGCGGCCTGCCGTGGATCGCTGATTTTCGGGACCCCTGGGCCGGCGGCGGCGGTCGCGGCTGGCGCTACCGGATCGACGCCTGGCTCGAACATCGGGTGGTTCATGGGGCCGACACAGTGATCGCCAACACCGACGCCGCACGCGAGGACTTCCTGGCACGTTACCCGCGACTGCCCGCCGCACATTTCGTGACCTTGCCCAACGGCTACGACGAAAGCGATTTCTCCGACTTGCCCACGCCGGACCGGGAATACTTCCAGATCATCTACCCCGGCAGCATCAACCGCAGCAACCGCGACCCCACCCCTCTGCTGCGAGCGCTCGGTGCCCTGCTGCGCGCCGGTCGGCTACCGCGCGGCCAGACCCGCATCACGCTGCTGGGCAGTGGCCCAACTGGCACCCAACCGTGGCTTCTTGAACTGTTGGACGCCGAGGGGCTCGGCGACATCACGCGGGTGGTCACCGAGCGGGTGCCGTACCGCGACAGCCTGCAACGCCTGGCCGGCGCGGGCTTGCTGGTAGTCCTTAACGAAGCAGCCGGCGAACCAAGCGAGCACCTTGCCTACGCGCGCCTGATGGTACCCGCCAAGGTCTATGAGTATTTACGCCTGGGCAGACCGTTTCTGGTGTTGTGCGGCGACGGCGCCATTCCACAACTGCTCGCCCAGGTCGGTCAGGGCAGCGCCTGCGCCGCCTCGGATATGCAACGTATCTGCGCTCACGTAGAACAGGCCTTCGCCGCCTGGCAGACTGGCGCGGGCCAGGTGGTTCCAGCCGAAATGGTGGCTGACTTTGAACGACAACGCCTGAGCATGGGCCTGGCAACGGAACTCAATCGCCTGTGTCCGGTGCATCAGTGAACGCGGGTACCAGCACCGCGCCCGCACTTGCTGGCCCCGGTTGGTTGCGCGCCTGGTTTACCGCGTTTGCGCCCGACGCTGCCCCACTGGCACTCGGCGAAACCGCACAGGTATGGCTGCGTCGCAGCCGCACCCATGTGCTGGGCCTGCCATTGCGTGCCCTGCTTTCGCCCACCAACGAGCACACGCCACGCTACGACTGGCCGGACAAGCTGTCGGCCCCGGCGCTGGCCGAGTGGCTGGCCGCCAGTCTGCGCGATCAGCGCTGGGATTTACTGCAACTGGACTTCCTGCCGCCGGATTCCCGGGCCGCTCGGGTGGTACATGAATTACCGGACCCCTGGCGGCAGATCGACCTGCGTGCCCGCTGGGAAGCGCCCGTGATCGACCTTACGCAGGGCGCCGACAGCTATTTTTCGGGTCTGCCCCAGAAGCTGCGCGCCAATACCAACCGCGCACACAATGGGCTGGAGAAAATCGGCACCCTGGACATGAGGGATCTTGCCGCTGGAACGGACTGGCGCATCTGGCTCGATGCCGCCTTGACCGTGGAAAGTTCCGGCTGGAAAGCCGGCACCGGCGGCGGCGTTCTGCAATCCGACCCGGTACGTGCGTTCTACCTGACCATTCTTGAGCAGTTTCGGGCCAACGGGGCGCTGCGCCTATTCGGTCTTACCCTGGACGACGAACTGCTGGCGTTCAACCTGCTCGTGCGTGACGGGACGACCTGGTTCGGCCTCAAAACCGGCTATGCCCACGCGTGGTCCAAACATAGTCCGGGCAACGTGTTGTTCCGGCATGTCCTGCGGATTCTGTTCGAAGACCGCGAGGCGCGCAGCCTGGACATGCTGGACCCGGCCACGGACTGGAAGCGTCGTTGGGCCAGCCGCATCGAGCCGCGATTGCGTCTGCGCCTGTATGCGCCCAGTTGGCGCGGGCGGCTGGCCTACCACGGCGAACGCGGCGCACGTTGGCTGTACCGCTGGCCGGCCGTGAAAAAACTCGCCACGTTTCCCAGGAGAAGAGCATGAACTTTCGATTCCTCATCGCGCTCGTCGCTTGCTTGACGGCGGCCCCTACCCTGGCCGCCACGTATCACTCGGACGGACGTTGCAAAGACGGGTGCAATTACTATGCGGGCGACACCGCACATATCAACGTGGTTGAGACCTACCACCTGGGGAAGGCTCAGGAAAAACTGCGCGACAAACGCTACAAATACGCTTTGAATGACCTCAAGTTCATCCTGCGCCACTTTCCAAACCACCCGCGGGCATTGACGCTGATGGAAGATACCGGCCGGGGTATAGGCCAGCCAAACCTCGCTCTGGGTTACTTCGACGCCGCCATCAAGGCCTACCCGGATGAACCGATGACCTATCTGGTATACGGCGTGTTTCTGCAAAAACGCAGCAAGCTTGCCGAGGCCATCGATAATTATGAGCGCGCCCTGGAACTGAATCCGAACCTGCCGGATGCGCATTACAACCTTGGCCTGGCCCTGGTGAAGAGCAAGCGTTATGCCGAAGCCAACCGCCACGCGGTGGCCGCCTACCGCCTGGGTCACCCGATGCCGGGCTTGCGCAACCAGCTAAAGCGTGCCGGTGCCTGGCAACCTGAAGCGGCAACCGAGCCCGGCCCGGCGGCGAATCCGCCGAGTTCGGCATCCGCAGACCCCTCAACCACCGATCAACCACCCGCAAACGCCACAAAACAGGCCGCGCCGGTCCCCGCCTCGCCTTGACCCAGGACACTCACCACTGGTCAGCGTAGTGCTGCGCAAGTGCTGTATCGGCGACCACTGCACGGATGCGGGTCACCACTTCCACGGGCAGTGCATCACGCCATTTATTCGCCGCCCGGAGCGGATCCTTGAACACGCTGTAGTAGGCCGATTGTTCGCGGGTGGTGCTGGCGTGGACAAAGTCCTGCGTCTGCGCATGCCAAGGCAAACCGACAAAATCGAACATCTGGCGAGTCCTCTCGCCCGGTTCCTCACACACCCGCTCGTACGGCATCACCAGGCAGCGGTGCGACGCGCCCACGGTCAGTGCCGCTTCGTTGTAGATCACCCATCGCCAGGCCAGGCGCTCGACCGGAAGCATCGTGCGGAACGTGGGCAGATCGAGTCCCCGGCGCCGCGCCGGCTCGGTCGTTGCCAGAATCTCGTACAGACCGTAGTCCTCGCTGGCAGGGTCTGCGGCAGTGAACCTGCCCGCTGATTCGCCGCGCAGCACAGACGCTACAAACCCGGCCGGATGGCGCAACAGATGGACGGCGCGCGCCTGCGGCAGCGCGGCCAGCAGCCAGGGCAGCCGACCGAGCGATTCGATAGACTTCCATACCGGTTGCACCAGCTCGCCGCGTCCAGCCCTACCCACCCATGGCAGAGGCCACTCGCCGCGCAGGTGGGCCAGCAGCTTGGCGGTCCAGGCGGAGGTCGCAAACAGTCGATTACCGACGCTGCCCCGGTATGCTTTCGGGAATATCGGCGTGGAGGCGCGTACCTTGGTCTCCCGCGCCATGCTGAAACCAGCCACGAAATTCTCGATCCGACGCTGCCCTGCGACATCCACCGTAACGTCCGCGAACAGCGGCAGCCAGTTCAACCGCCCCCAACTATCGGGCTCGTGCAGGTACAGAGTTTGCGGATGGCTGTCGAAAATCTTGCCGATCCAACTGGTCCCGCACCGGGGCAGACCAAACAACAACACGACGGGCTTGGGCATGGAAAACCAGCAGTGACGACAACAGGCGCAGCATGGTAAACGCTGGCAACGCCGCTGGACAAAGCCAGCCGGCCGCGCTGGCGGTCGCCCGCTGGGTACGCGATGAAGCGCAGTTCATCGCGCTTGAAACCGACTGGAACCGCCTGTGTGCGGCCATGCCCCAGGCGACCGTATTTCACCGGCACGAATGGTTTGTCGCAGCCTGGCAGTGGCAACGGCATAGCCATGCTCTGGCCATTCTGGTGGTGGAACAGGCTGGACTGCCGATCGCCATAGCGCCTTTGGTAAAACGCCTGGCGCCCGCCGGCCACGGCCCGGCGCGACATCGGGTGCTGGAATTCTTGCTCGTCCCCGACAGCCAATGCTGCGATCTGATCGCCCCACTCTCCCATTTGCCAACCGCGCTGCCGGCGCTGATTTACGCCCTGCGCGCCATGGCTGGCGAATGGGATCAACTGCGCCTGCGGCTGCTCCCGGCGGACTCGCCATCCGTCGAGGCCTTATATGTCGCCCTGGCCCAGGGCGGCTTGCGGCCCTGCTACGCCGCCACGGACAGCAATCCGTTCATCCCGCTCAGGGGTGGTTGGCCCACGTATTACGCCGGGCGTAGCAGACGCCTCAAGAAAGGCAACAATCTGGCCGCCAATCATCTCCGGAAAGCCGGTTCGATCGAGCTGCAACACGTGTCAGGCGTCCTGTCCGATGACCAGACCGGGAAACTGCTCCACACGCTGACAACGGTATCGACCCAAAGCTGGAAACGGCGTACCGGCAATACCCTCGAACAGGCCGGTCCCGGGGCCTTCTTTGCGGCGCTGACACGCACCGCCGGTCGCCATGGCTGGCTATCGGTGTGGCTGTTGAAACTGAACGACGTGGTCATCGCCACCGAATACCAGCTGCGCTTCGGCGGCTGTGTCCACGCGCTGCGTTCGGACTTCGACCCGGCCCACGATGGCTTGTCGCCAGGCACTTACCTGAACTGGAAACTGATCGAGGCGCTGTTCGAAGTTGCGCCCGACGAACGCTACTGCTTTGGGCCCGGCGGCAATCCCTACAAACAGCGCTGGGCGCAGGACGCTCGACCGCTGCTGACACTGACCGCCTGGAGTCCGAGCCTGCGCGGACGACTGGGTGGATTCTGGTATCAGCGGCTGCGGCCATGGGCCAAACGTCTACTCGGACGCGCGCCCGTATCGGTAGCTCCAGACGCCAGGGAAGAGTCGTGACCCTGCTGCACGGTTGGCTTGGCCAAGCGCCGCGGGCCTGGCCGGAAACCACACGGGGAACCGCCCTGCCTATCGGCACGTATAGCGCTGCCGATCTGACGCTAACGCTAACCGGTCGGCCACGCTGGGCCGGGCAGTCCCTGGGGGTGCAGCAGATTGCCGAACGCCTGGCCCACGCATTTCGCAGCCGCGGCGAGGCGGCACTTGCGGATATTCAGGGCCGCTTCGCCTTCGCCCTGACCCGGCCGCAGACGCAGGAACTGCTGCTGGCGACCGACCGTTTCGGCATCGAACCCGTGTACCTCTGCGCCAGTACGACATCCATCGCCTACTCCAGCCGCTTGGCGCAGTTACGCAGTGTCCCGGGGAAAGCCGAAATCGACCTGCAGGCGCTGTTCAACTATGTCTACTTTCACTGCATTCCGGCGCCACGGACCATCTTTACCGGCATCCAAAAACTTCCGGCGGGTTTTGTGCTGCGCTGGCGACCAGGACGCGGCGCCGAAATGGCGCGTTACTGGACGCCACAGTTCGCCGAGGACGAAGCCCCTGGCAACGACGAGGAACTGCAACAACAGCTGCGCGAGCTGCTGTCGCGGGCCGTCGAGCGCTGCCGGCCAGGGCAGGGCCCGACCGGCGCTTACCTCAGTGGCGGGCTGGATAGCTCCACCGTTGTCGCCAACCTGGCCGGGCTGGGCACCGAGCCGGTACCAACCTTTTCCATCGGCTTCGATGCCGAAGGCTACGACGAGCTCGCTTACGCCCGCATCGTGTCGGATCGGTTCCGGACGCGTCCACACGAGCTATACGTCACGCCACGGGACGTACTGGACAGCCTGCCTCGCCTGGCGGCCGGTTACGACCAGCCATTTGGCAACGCCTCGGCCATACCGGCCTACCATTGCGCGCGCCTGGCACATGAGCACGGCGTCAACTTCCTGCTGGCGGGCGACGGCGGCGACGAGATTTTTGGCGGTAACTTTCGCTATGCCAAACAGGGCTTGTTCGAGCGCTACCAGCACTTGCCCGGCTGGCTGCGCGGCGGGCTGATAGAACCGGTCGCGCTGCCGCTGGCCGCTCGTGTGCCCGCGCTGAATAAACTGGGCAACTACATCAAGCAGGCGCGTATCCCTCTACCCGCCCGCTTGCAGGCATACAACCAGGTCGAACGGCTCGGCGTGGGCGCACTTTTCAGTGGCGAGTTCCTCGACACCATCGACCGCCACGAACCGACGGCCCTGCAACAGACCGAGTATGCCGCGGCGCCGGCCCGCCATTACGTGAATCGGCTGCTGGCACTCGACGGCAAGTTCACGTTAGCCGACAACGACCTGCCCAAGGTGGTCGGCACCGCGGCATTGGCCGGAGTGGAAGTTGCCTTCCCCATGCTGGATGACGAGCTGGTGGCCTTCGCCTACCGCCTCTCACCCCGACAGAAGGTGGCCGGCATGGCACTGCGCCCGCTGTTTCGAGCCGCCATGAAGGACATTTTGCCGCAGCAGACCTTGAGTAAGGCCAAGCACGGGTTTGGCCTGCCGTTTGGCGTCTGGCTCGGCACTGACGTCGACCTGCAGGCCATGGCCGACGCCAGTTTGAGCGCCCTGGCCCGCCGCGGCTGGTTCAACGCCGACTTGCTCGCCCGGTTACGCGACGAGCTGCACCGCAGTCACCTGGCCTACTGGGGCGAACTGGTATGGGTACTGGTAATGCTGGAGCAGTGGCTGCAGCAACAGACTGTGGCAAAAACGCCTTAGGGAAACGCTGAAGTACTCAGTGTTCCCCGCAGCGCAAGGATGCGCTGCCAAAATCTGTGGCTGTCAGCCACTGATTTTGTGAGCCATCGGAAAACCACGCTTTTCCGATGGCGGACGCTGAGAAATCCAGGACGGATTTATTCAGCGCTTCCTCAGCTAAGCCGCCGGCACGCCAAGCGCGGCCTGCTAGACTGGGTCTTACCCGCGACACCTTCCACAAGCCGACCGACCATGACAGAAACCGGCCTGCGCCTGCTGCCCGCCCGCCCCTCGCACGCATCTGCGGCAACCGCCCTCATACGCCTTGCCACCCCCTCGAGTCAGCACCCGCGATGGGAAGCGCCCCGCCTGGAGCGCCGTATCCGCAGCCCGAACTGTACGATGGTGCTGGCGTTGGCCGGCCGCTGCCTCAGCGGCGTGGCTGTACTTGACGTCACCCATAGCGAGGCGCAGCTCGCCCTGCTGGCGGTGCATCCGCAGTATCGGCGCCTGGGTATAGGCAGTGCTCTGCTGGGCTGGCTGGAGAAAACCGCCACCACGGCTGGCGTATTCACGCTGCATCTGAAACTGGAAGCCAGCAACGGGGCCGGCCGGGCCTTCTGTTTCGCCCACGGCTATCGCGAGCGCGGCCACGTAGCGACGTCCTACGTCGACGGCACCGCGGCAGTACGCATGCTGCGCGACCTGCGGGTGAACTCGGAGCCCGCCTGATCCGGCCCCGTACCTGTTGCTTTGGCCGGATCTACAGACTGGTGACCGCTAGAATCGGCCAAGCCGGTGACGGATCGGCACCGGCTCAGGGCAGCGCAATGCGCCCGCCGGCGATCGGTTCGTGGTCCAGCGACACCAGTCGCAAGTCCTCGCCGTAACGCAGCAGGCCGCCCAGACGCTGCTGTTCGACCTGTTCCAGCGGCTTGGCATAGGGACTGGATTTGGCACCCACGGCCGCCACTGCCTCCTTGGCCACTTTCATCAGGGCATCCTGCACGGCCTGCAACTCGGCGTTGTCGGTCACCACCAGCTCCGCCCGCTGCTCGCCATTCGAGGTGCGGGTCAGGGCTTCGTAGACCTCGCCCTGGTAGCCGGCCACCGTCTCCTGGCGGCCCAGTGGCCGCACGCTGACTTCGGTCGGCACATCCGACGTCGCGTCACCCAGCAACCCGGCCAAGAACGTATCGGCGCCGACGGCCCGGATCTGGCGAGAAATTTTTTCCACGTCGATCACCTGGCCCTCGGCCACAGCGTACAGATGCCCGCCCAGCATCAGCTGGTAGTTATCGGCACCCATGCCAATGCGGAAATTGGCGGCATCGCGGTATTCCACCCGCAGCTGATCACCACCGGCCATGGCGTACACGGCGGTCACATCGGCCCAGGCAGGCACGGTCAGCACAACAGCTGCCGCCAGAATCAGTTTATGAACCATTCAATCGCTCCTCGTAAACAACAGCAAAACCTTCAGAACCGTACCCGCACTCGATACGCCAGCATTTGACCGCCGCCGGCCGGCACCGTCACGCGCCAGCGGGCGGTGTGGGCATCGGCCTTGTCGTGCGGCAGCGTGCTTTCCAGTACCTGCCAGTCGCCGGGGATGGGCTCCAGCACGGTGACGATCACCGGCGTCTTCTTCGCGTTTTTCAGTTCGATCCGGTAAGCGCTCTCGAATTGCCGCCGCTCGTTCTTGCCAACGGTCAGTGCCTTGAAGTCGGTTTGCGTCCTGCGGGCGGTGACATCGAACGCTTCGCCGAGCTTGAGCAGCGCGGTTTCATTCTCCGGCGTATGGTCGATGCGATCCTCACCGACTAACTGCACGCCGCCGCTGGCGTCACGCTGGTAGGCGCGCACCACACCGGCCGGCAGCGGCAGGCCAAGACCGGCGGCTTTGCTGTTGACCAGGTTCAGAAGCACCGCCACCTTGAGCGCACGGCCGATCTCGCCGGCCTGGGCGGCGTAGTAATACTCGGTGCCGGTGAGACGGTATTCCTTGCTCACCTTGACGATCGGGGCGCTCAGTAGCGCCACTTGCTTGGTTTGCTGGTCGGCCAGCGTGGTCGGTCGACCCAGCGTGTACAGATGGTAATCGAGCAGGGATTCTTCCTGCATGGCCCCGGCGTCAGCCTTGGCCACCATCTGCTCCATCACCATGCCGCGCCGCATCTGCGGCTGCACGCGGTTCACGTCGCCGGCCACCAGTTGCAGGCGGGCATCGCGATAAGCCGTGCCGCTGCGGTTGGTCAGGGTGACCCAGCCAGACAGAGCAAGGCTTTTCTCGTCCGCGGCGAGTTCGGCCACGTAGTCGGCCTGCCAGGTCAGGCCGCCGGTCAGGTAGGACAGCTCCAGCGCGCGTTGGCCAGCACCGGCACTGTCCAGGCTTACCGCCAGGGTGGGTCGATCGCGCAGGTTGTCCGGCACGGCGTCGAACACCAGCCGGCCGGGCAGACCGGTTTCGATGCGATCGCCGATCCGCAGCACCACGCCGTCGCTGGCCGCCAGCACGGTGGCGGTCTCGCTGGTGTCCGCGCCGCTGGTGGGATTGGTGCGCAGCACGCGCACCTCGCGGCCCACGTATTTTTCCAGCAGCTTGGCCGGGGTCAGCAAATCGAAATCGAAGTTCTGCTCCAGCAGCGTGATCGGCTTGCCCTGCGCCACGCGCAACAGGGCGGTTTCCGGACGCATCTGCGCGCTCACGTCGCGCAGTTCGAGCACGCTTTGTCCGGCTGGCAGGTTCACCTGCCGGGTATCCTTTACCAGTGCCAAGTCCCCGTTGTAGACGGTGACCGCCAGCGCTTTCTGATCGTCCAGCGTGCTGCGCAGTGGCGCCGCCTGCGCCGCCCCGACCATCAACGCCAATACCCAGAACCGATGCCCCATTCCTGTTCCCCTGCTATCTCGCCACGGCTGGTGCTGTTGCACAAACCGTATGACGTGCTGTGCCAGTTCACAGACCTCGCCAAGCGGCCGACGCTCGCGCAGTTCCTGCCGCTGCCGGACCTGTACCCGGCCGGGCGTCTGGACCGCGATTCCGAGGGCCTGCTGTTGCTGACCGGCGACGGGCGTTTGCAACAACGCATAGCCGACCCGGCCCACACCCTGCCCAAAACCTATCTGGCGCAGGTGGAAGGCGTACCGGACGAGACCGCCCTCCGTACCCTGATCCAGGGTGTGATGCTCCAGGACAGACCCACCCGGCCGGCACAGGCGCGCCTGGTTCCGGAACCGGCCAAGCTGTGGCCTCGTGACCCGCCAATCCGCCAGCGCCTGCACATCCCGACCGCCTGGCTGGAACTGACCATCACCGAAGGTCGCAACCGCCAGGTACGACGCATGACCGCCGCCGTCGGCCACCCGACGCTGCGCCTGATCCGCGTCGCCATCGGGTCGCTGCGCCTGGACGGTCTGGCGCCAGGCCAGTGGCGGCCGGCAACCGCGCAGGAAGTGGAGATGCTCGATCATGTTCGCGCCCCTTCCAGAACACCATCCAGCAACCGGTCAATGTCGCGCAAGAAGGCCTCACGCTCGCGATAGACAATGCCGGTAATGCCCAAAGCCAAGGCGCGCGCCACATTGTCCGGATTGTCGTCGATAAACACAGCCCGCCCGGGCGACACATCAAGCGCGTCGAGTACAGCCAAAAAGGCGGCCGACTCGCGCTTGCTGACGCCCAGGTAGTAGCTGTTGAACACGCGTCCGAAGCTCCGCGCGAACGGCTGCCGCGCCTCGATCTGGTCCAGCCAGTCCGTATGGTCGGACAACACTGCCGTGACATAACCCGCCGCTGCCAGGCGCCCGGCCAGCGCGATCTGCCAGGGCCGCACACGCGATGCGACCAGCACATCGGCGCGAAACTGCTCACAACTGCCAAGCGGCCCCAGACCGGCCTGTAACTGCTGCCACCAGGCCTGCTCGGTGGCGTGGCCGGTCAGATAGCCGCTGGAAACCAGCACATCCATGGCCTGCCCGGGCAAGGGCCGGTAGTCCAGCCCGCAGCGGGCGGCGAGCAGCCGCAACGCCGCGCGAAAGCCGCGCTCGGCGATCACGCCGTCGAAGTCGAAAATCACCGCCTGTACGGCCGACGCGACCACGCTCAACCCGTATTTAGCTGGAAATTGCCGTGCCCGGTGGCTACCGGTCGCTTCGGCTCGGTCTGCCAGGCATCCACGCGCAGATTGGCCACCGCCCGACCGATACGCACCGCCGTTGCTCGCAGATAAAGGTCCGTGGACACCGCCGGGCGCAAATAGTCGACCGTGAAATCTACCGTGGACGGCGCCGATGCCCCGCGCTGCAGCAGCAGTACCTGCGCCGCGCACTCCAGCGCCGCAGCCACCACCCCGCCGTGCAGGGCACCGATGCGGTAATTGCCGACCAAGTCGCCCCGAAACGGCAGATGCAGCACGCCATCGACGTGCCATTCAAGCCCCAGAAATGCCGCGTAAGGAAGCGCGGCCAATGCGTCAGAAAACGTGTGGGTCGGTCCGATAACCGGATCAGACATTGGCGAGCGTCTCCAGATTGTGCAGAGGCTTGCTCTCCGGCTTCAGAAAGAACACCCCGCTGACGGTGGCGAACGGCTGCCCCGGCTGGTTGGCATCGCCACAGTCGGCGACCCCACGGACATGGGCCTGGCGCCCGGCCAGCCGCACGCACTCGACACGCGCGTAAACGTCCATGGCGGCGGCAGGGGCGGTGATGAACTCCACGCGCAGGCTGAGCGTCGAGAAATCCACCGCGACTTCCAGCGCGCAGAACACAGCCACGCCGCCGGCATTGTCCAGCAGCGCGGACACCGCGCCGTTGGCGAGACCGCCGTGGTTCGCGGCCAACGCCGGCCAGTGCGGCAAGCGCAGCACGCAGCGCCCAAGACCAACATCGACGATCTGCAGGCCCAGCGCGGCACTGTGCGGAACCATCGCTATATAGTCGCGACGGTGCTCGGAACTGCCTTCAAGATAGCGGTACAGCATGGCCAACCCGCGAGCAGAAAATACCCGCCAGTATACTGACCACCTACCTCACGCCCCAGTATTGCCATGCCCATCGCCCGCTATCCCACCCGCCCGGTTCGCATCGGCCGCATCACCATCGGCGCCGACCACCCGGTTGCCGTACAGAGCATGTGCGCCACCAAGACCCAGGACATCGCCGCCACCGTGGCGCAGGCCAATGACCTGGTCGCGGCCGGTGCCGGCGTGGTGCGCATTGCCGTCGACACACCCAAAGACGCCGACGCCCTGCCCGCCATCCGCGCGCAGACCCAGGCCAACCTGTCCATCGACCTGCAGGAGAACTACCGCATGGCGGTGCGGGTAGCGCCGCACGTGGACAAGATTCGCTACAACCCCGGCCATCTGTTCCACCACGAAAAGCACAAGCCCTGGCAGGACAAGGTGCGCTATCTGGCGGACATCGTCGCCCGCCACGACTGCGCCCTGCGCGTGGGCGTGAACGCCGGGTCGCTGGACCCGGCGCGCGCGGCGCTGTTCGACGCCCACGACTCGATCTCGCCGATGCTGCTCAGCGCCACCGAGCACTGTGAGCTGCTGGACAGCATCGGTTTCACCCGCTACTGCGTGTCGCTCAAGGACTCCGATCCGGCCAAGGTGATCGAACTGAACAAACGCTTCGCCGCCCAGCGCCCGGACGTGCCGCTGCATCTTGGCGTGACCGAAGCCGGCCTGCCGCCGGACGGCATCATCAAGACGCGCATTGCCTTCGAGCAGCTGATCGGCGCCGGCATTGGCGACACCATCCGCGTGTCGCTGACCCTGCCCAACGCCCGCAAGGCCGAGGAAGTGACCGCCGGCCAGCAGATCCTGGCCGACATCGCCGCCGGGCGCGTGCGCTCGGTGGTGGACTTCGGCCAAGGTCTTAACATCATTTCCTGCCCCAGCTGCTCGCGGGTGCAGAACGAGGCCTTCGTGGACCTTGCCGAGCAGGTGCGCGACCTGACCACGTATGCCAAAGACCACCACCTGACCATCGCCGTCATGGGCTGCCGCGTGAACGGCCCCGGCGAGACCGACGACGCCGACCTTGGCCTGTGGTGCGGGCCGAAACAGGTCAACTTCAAACGCCGCGGTGAGCTGGTCGGCAGCTTCGGCTACGACGAAATCCTGCCGCGACTCAAGGCTGAGCTTGATGCGCTGATCGCGGCCTTGCCTGCCTGACGCCACCGATTTTGCCAACGTCCATGGCTGGTTGGGCGCACTCATTCGCCCTTGACCACAACTCACCGAGGAGCACTGTCGATGTCCATCCCCGCCCCGCCCGGCTACGAATTCGCCGACGTCGTCGAGCGCCGCCGCAACACGCTGGCCGCTATGGCCCGCACGCGCCGGCAAATGCGGCCCGTCACCTGGCTGCTGCGGCGGGTGTTCGATCTGTCGCAGGTGCTGGGGTTCGAGTTTCCGCTGTTCCAGCGCCTCTTCAAGCCGATGGCCGCCGGCCTGTTCGACAAGGCCATCGCCAAGGCCTTTACCGGCTACGCGCCGACCGAGCAAGACGTGTTCGTGTGCTCGTATTTCAAGAGCGGTACCAACTGGGCGATGCACACCGCCTATCAGGTCGCCGAGCATGGTGAGGGCGAGTTCGAGGACATCCTGGACGTGGTGCCGTGGGTGGATT
>NZ_JBFIII010000033.1 GCF_041601295.1 Immundisolibacter sp. | reverse complement strand
GCCAGCGCGACCGAAAACCGGCTGTCGGCACGTCGGTTTAAGCGCCGAACGCGGTCGCCAGTTTGGCCGCCAGCTGTTCGTCGCTATCGTGACCGGCCTCGCCCCAAAAGGCGCTGAACTCTCGGTTACGGACCGCCGGATGCGTCACGCTGGCCAGCATCAGCCGGGCCAGGTCGGCGCGGCCAATCTGGTAACGCATCTGCAATGGCAGGTCCTCGCCGGTGACCAGCAGCGTGTGCTCACCGGGCGCTTTGTTGTTGAGGATGCCGGCGCGCACGATGGTCCACTCGACGCCGCTGCGCTTCAGGTACTCGCCCTTGTCGAGCGAGTGATCGCGCAGGCCGGACTTGATCCAGTTCAGAATCTTCATGCTGGTGGAGTCGATGCTCAGGCCAATGGTCGACAACAACACCACGCGGCCGGTGAAGCCACGTTTTTTGGCCGCTTCGACCGCGTTGACCAGGCCGCCGTACATGACCGCGCGGATGCTCTCGCGGCCCGCGAACATGCCGCGCCCGCCGATGCCCCCGGAGATATCCACGGTGAATACCAGCCCCGCCCAGGCCGGATCAATGGCTTCCGCCAGCGTTTCCGGACGCGTGACATCGCCATAGACCAGCGTCGCCTTGTCGCCGAACAGGCCACGCGCCTTCTCAAGGTTGCGGGCCACCGCCACCGCCGGTCGACCGCTGGCGATCAGTTGCCGCATCACTTCAAGGCCGGTGCCACGCGTGGCGCCGATGACTCCAATGGTGTCGCTCATGTCTCACTCCTGCATTTCAATGTGACCGTTTCGATTCTAAGGCCGCCGGCCCGCCACTCGCCGCCGGGGCGCGGCCGTCACAAGCTTGATATCGGTCAAGAGGCCGCACGCCAGGGCTTCGATACTGCGGACGTCGTTTGGTGACCCCAAGGACGTTCCCCACACCACGGAGGGTTTCGCGTGAAAGACGTCAGCAAGTTGATCCTGGAAGACGGCGCGGTGCAGAACCGTAGCATTTACTGGGATCAGGATATTTACGAACAGGAGCTGGAGCATATCTTCGCCCGTGCCTGGCTGTTTCTGGCGCACGAGTCACAGCTTCCGAATACCGGCGACTTCCTGACCACCCGCATGGGCGAGGACAACGTCATCGTGGCCCGCCAGGCGGATGGCAGCATCAAGGCTTTCATCAACTCCTGCCCGCACCGCGGCAACGTGGTCTGCCATGCCGACAGCGGCAACGCCAAGGCGTTTACCTGCGCCTATCATGGCTGGGCGTTCGGCCTGGGCGGCGAACTGGTCACCGTGCCGCTGGAACACGACGCCTACTACAACGCCATTGAGCGCCCGCGCTACGCCATGCACCCGGTGGCCAAGGTGGAAAGCTACAAGGGCCTGGTGTTTGGCACCTTCGATGCCGGCGCCCCGTCGCTGCGCGATTACCTGGGCGACATGGCCTGGTACATGGATACCTTCCTCGACGTGCCGGGCGGCATTGAGCTGCTTGGCCCACCCATGAAGTCGATCCTGAACTGCAACTGGAAAGTGCCGACCGAGAACTTCATCGCCGACGGCTACCACGTCGGCTGGGCCCACGCGGCAGCGCTCAAGGCGATCGAGTCGCCGCTGTCGCCACTGGTCGGCAACCAGGCGTACGACGTCAACACCGGCCTGCAGGTCACCACCCGCGGTGGTCATGGCTTCGGCGTGATCTGGGACGCGGCGGCAGCCATTCATCCGGTAGGCGAGGCCTACGCCCAGTGGCTGGCCCAGCGTACGCCGATCATGCGCGAGCGCCTGGGCGACTGGCGCGCCAAGTTCTACAACGGCCACTGGGATGCCAGTATCTTCCCGAACTGCTCGTTCCTGTACGGGACCAACACCTGGAAGCTGTGGCAGCCAATGGGACCGCACCACATAGAAGTGTGGACCTGGACCCTGGTCGAGAAGGACATGCCCGACGAGCTGAAGCAGATGATGGTTGCCACCAACATGATGACCTTCGGCACCGCCGGCATGCTCGAAACCGACGACGGCGAGAACATGGAGCAATGCACCGGCAGTAACCGCGGCTGGGTGACCCGGCGCGGCAAGTTGTTCTCGGGCATGGGCCAGGTGCGGGAGGGACACCACCCGGAACTGCCCGGCATTGTCGCCAAGGGCATCGTGTGCGAGACCTCGAACCGCGGCTTCTACCGCCGCTGGGCGCAGTTGATGAGCGGCAAGAGCTGGGACGAACTGGCCCGCGAGCCAGGCAATGCAGCCGACAAGCGCGAGGTGGCCTGACATGAATGCCCCAACCCATACCCCGGCACCGGCCAAGCTCCGCTACGTAGACCGCGACACCCTGTTCGAGGTCGAGCGTTTCCTGATCCGCGAGGCGCGCATGCTGGACGAGGAACGCTTTCGCGAATGGTGGCAGACCCAGCTCGCCGAGGATGTGCACTACGTGCTGCCGGTGCGCGAAATCCGCCTGCGAGCCGACCAGAAGCCCATCGGCAGCAATCCCGGCGCATTCGTGTTCAACGACAACTACATGATGCTGGACATGCGCATCCGGCGCCTGGAAACAGGCTTGGTGTGGATGGAAGACCCGCGCAACTACATTCGCCGCTTCATCAGCAATGTCGATGCCGCCTGGGCGGACGTGGACGGCGAGGTGGACGCCTGGTCCAACTTCATCGTTTACCGCAACCGGCGCCAACGCGACGAAACCGTGGTCTGGGGCACCAAGCAGTGCCGGCTGCGCAAGGTCGACGGCGAGTGGAAACTGACCCGGCGCACCATCCTGGTCGACCAGCGGGTGGTGCTGGACAAGAACCTGTATTTCTTTCTGTAGTTGCGAGCCTGGCCACACCACGACCCGCGGAGGGCGAGCTGATGGGCATCCTGCGTACCGGCAAAGTCGCCATCAACGTGCTTGATCTTGAGCAGGCGCGTCGCCATTACGGCGGGTTCCTGGGCCTGTACGAGACCGCCAGCGCACCCGGCGTGGCGTATTTCAAGGCCTGGGACGAGTACGACCACCACAGCGTGATCCTGCGGGAATCGGACCGTGCCGGCCTGGATCACGTCGCATTCAAGGTGCGCTTTCCAGACGATCTTGCGCACATCGAAAACACCTGCGAACGCTTCGGTTTCCCGGTACAGCGGGTGTCGGCCGGCAGCCGTATTGGCGAGGGCGAGGCTGTCGCCACCACGCTGCCAACCGGCCACCGGGTCGAGTTCTACCAGCAGATGGAGCGGGTCGGCGTGCAGGTCGGCAACACCAATCCCGAACCCTGGCCGGAGGACCGCCACGGCGTGGGCGTCAACCGCTTCGACCACCTGCTGCTGACCGGCGAGGACCTGGAAGGCGTGACGCGCTTCTTTGTGCAGGGCCTCGACTTTCACCAGAGCGAGCGGCTCATCAACAAGGAAGGCGGCCTGCTGGCGAGCTTCATGCACGTCACCAACAAGGCGCACGACATCGCCTTCATCAAGGGCCCGAACGGCAAGCTGCACCACGTCGGCTTCTACGTGGAAACCTGGGACGACGTATTGCGCGCCGCCGACCTGCAATCCAGGCACCGGGTGCGCACCGAGCTGACCCCTTCCCGACACGGCCTGACACGCGGCCTGACCACGTATTTCTTCGACCCGTCCGGCAACCGTAACGAAACCTACGCCGGCGGCACCTTCCCCTACTACGACAACGACGTCGTGACCTGGACCGAGGACGAAGCGGCGCGGGCGATCTTCTTCCATGGCCGGGAAATGATTCCCAGTTTCGGCCAGGCGGTGACCTGAACGCCGCCGGAACGACCACTTGACCCCCATCAAGGCCGGCGGTCAGCGCCAATGAAATGATGGTTTCGTCGGGGTTCTGCCAACTCATGGCGCCCGACCCCACCCCGCCAAGGCGGGCGTGGTTTTTATCCCGAGCGGCCTGCGGCCGGCATGGGATAGGTGGCGTCCTCTATCTGTGGGGGAGAGAGGACGCCACCTTTTTTTCCGCTGCTACCCGGGCATCCAACCCACGCCGTCACGCGCCGCGCCAGAGCCCCAGCGCTCAGCCACATACCTCGCGGCCATCGACTTTCTTGCAGCCGGGGTGGGCATCGCCGCGCCAGCGCGGATCAACCGTTGGTGCCGGCACTGCGCCACCCCGTCGCGAGTGACTGTGACCCACATATACGCCATCCGGCGTACGAATCACCGTGGTGCCATCCGAGCCAACCACCACGCCGTCGTGCGAGGTGTAGGTGGTGCCGTCGTCACAGCTGGCGTAACTGCCGGTCACCACGCAGTCATGCGCCCGCAGCGCCGGAGCGGCTGCCAAAAGAATTAAGGTCAAAGCCGAAAACCATACGCCACGCATACGCTGTTTCCTCCGTTACCAGGCCATCGCCAGCGACCCGCCGATGGTACCGCACGACTGACAACGGGCCGTCGCCGGCACAACGGCCACGCGACCCGCTATCCTTGCCAGGCGAGCTTTCCCGCGGCTCGCACTCAAGGTCATGGAGACCGCGACATCCAGATTCAAGAGCCGGCCGTGCACCCGGCCTGCCCCCACGAGGAGCCTGCCCATGCCCGAATCCCGCGGCCCGAACCTGCGTCAAGCCCTGCACCGCACCGCCCGTCACCATGCCAACAACGAAGCACTGGTCGACTCGCAACACCGTTACACCTACCGACAGATGGTCGAGCGGGTACGGCAGACCGCCGCTCTGCTGTACCGGCTTGGCGTTCGCAAGGGCGACCGGGTGGCGCTGATGCTGCTGCCGTCCACCATCCACCCGATTGCGCTGTACGGCTGCTGGGAACTGGGCGCCGTGCCAGTGGCGCTGCACATACGCGAGAAACTGCCGGTGCTGGTAAAAACCATCGAGCGCCTGTCACCACGCGCCATGGTCTACGACGGCTGCCTGGCCGAGCGGGTGGCCGAGCTGCGTCCGCTGGTGCCGGGCATCACCGGCTACGTGCGGGCCCGCAGCGAAGCCACACCCGCCGACCAGATCCGCGCTGGCGACGAGCCGGTCATCCCGGACGACCTGGACCGCTACCCACTGGATTTCGAGCCAATGGCCCTGGCCGGGCACGACCTGGCGGCCATTGTGCTGACCTCGGGCACCACCGGCATTCCGAAAGGTGTACTGCACACCCACGCCAAGCTGGTGGATAGCTGCCGCGCGGCCGTGTACCCGTTCGGCCTGACCCCGCACAGCAGCACCCTGAACATGTTCACCACCTCGTTCATGGGCTGGTACAACCTCGCCCTGCCCTATTTCAACATTGGCGCCCGCCAGATATTCCAGAGTCAGTGGGATCCGAAGCGGGTGATCCAGGCGATTGCCGAGGAGCGCGTCAGCCACCTGCTGCTGGTGCCCACCATGTGGCGCCTGTTGCTACGCGAGGAAACCGCGGGCCGCGACCTGTCCTCGCTGCGCCAGGTCGGCTTCGCCGGTGAGGTCATGGACCTGCCCACGCTGGAAGCAATCCGCCAGCGCATCACCCCGCACGTCATCAACTGCTATTCCACCACCGAAACCGCCGTCTCGGGCGGCACTGCCATGTTTCCCGAGGATCTGGCCAGGCCGGACAAGATCGAGAGCGTCGGCAAGCCCCTGCTGAACTCCGAGGTCCGCGTGGTGGCGGTCGACGGCGGCCCGGACGACGAAATGGCGCCCGGCGAGGAAGGCGAAATACTCATCAGTGGTCCGTCCGTGGCGCAGGAGTTCTGGTGCGACCCGCCCCTGTCACGCGAAAAATTTGTCGGCCCCTGGTGGCGCTCGGGCGACCTGGGCAGCTTCGATGCCGACGGCTACCTGTACGTGCGCGGGCGGGTGGACGACATGATGATCTCCGGCGGCATCAACGTCATGCCCGGCCCAATCGAGAACGTGCTGCTCGGCCACCCCGACGTGGCCGAGGCTGCCGTGGTCGGCCTGCCAGACCCCGAATGGGGGCAGCGCATCGTCGCCTTCGTGGTACGCAAGAACGCGGCACTGAGCGAGACCGCCCTGACCACGCTGATACAGGACTCAGACCTGCCGGGCTACCAGCGCCCGCGCGAGTACCGCTTCCTGGACGAACTGCCACGCGGCAACAGCGGCAAGACCAACCGCCGCGCGCTGCGTCAAATCACAATTGCAGGCTGATTCGCCAGGCCAGAACCCGGGTTACGGATCGCGGTTCGGCCCGTCATCACGACCATAGGAAACTTCAATGCCTAACCGCACGCTGACCATAGCCACCGAAGGGGGAAGTCCGTTCAACGGCTACCTCAGCCTGCCACGTTCTGGCCGTGGACCAGGACTGATCCTGGGTCAGGAAATCTTTGGCGTTAATCCGTGGATGCGGCGCATGGCCGATCTGTACGCTGAGGAAGGCTACGTGGTGCTGGTGCCGGACCTGTTCTGGCGGCTGGAGCCCGGTGTGGAGCTCGGCTACTCCGGGGCCGACCGCGAAAAGGCCTTTGAGCTGTATCAGCGGTTCGACGCCGATCAGGCCGTTCGCGACATCGCCACGGCCATGCAGGCGCTGCGCACGCTGCCGGAATGCGACGGAGGAATCGGCTTCGTCGGCTTCTGCCTGGGTGGATCGCTCGCTTACCTTGCCGCCGCCCGGCTCGATCTGGACGTGGCGGTCGGGTATTACGGCGTCGGCATCGAGCGGCACCTGGATGAGGCCGCGGCCATTACCTGCCCGCTGCTGCTGCACCTGGCCGGGCAGGACAGTTACACGCCGGCCGACGTTGTGACCAAGATTGACGCGGCGTTCCTGGCGCGCCCGAACCTGCGCCTGCATCTGTATCCGGATGCCAACCACGGTTTTGCGGCGGAGGAGCGGGACAGCTACCACCGCTCCGCCACCTCCATAGCGTACTCGCGCACGCTGGCGGCGCTGCGCGGCGCCATTGGCCCGCACTATGACCTGGAGGCCATCTGGGACCAGCACCTGGCCTGTGAATTTGCGACCAAGGACCACGCGGCGGCGCTCGAAACCATGGTCGAACGCCCCTACGTGAACCACATCCCCACCCTGACCGGCGGCACCGGCCGCGACGACCTGGCGCGCTTCTACAAGTACCACTTCATCCCGCGCAACTGCCCGGACACAAACATGGTGCCCATCTCGCGCACGGTGGGGGTCGACAAGATCGTCGATGAATTCCTGTTCTGCTTCACGCACACGCAGGAGGTCGACTGGCTGTTGCCGGGAGTCGCGCCGACCGGCAAGCCGGTGGAACTGCCCATGATCGCCATCGTCAATTTCCGTGGCGATCTTATTTGCCACGAACACATCTACTGGGATCAGGCCTCCGCACTCGTGCAGGTGGGCGCTCTCAATCCGACCGGACTGCCGGTCGCCGGCCGCGAAGCCGCGGCCAAGGTGCTGGACGAGAACCAGCCCTCGAATGCCATGATCAGCGCCTGGCCGCGGACCCTGCAAAAGCCCGATTAGAAATACGCCCGACCAACCGGCGGCCCGTTCCAGTGGCCACCGCCAGGCCGACAGGAGAGACACAATGCGAGTTCTGATCACCGGTGGCACCGGCTTCATCGGCGCCGAGGTCGTGCGCCAGCTGGTCGCGGAAGGCGGGCACGAAATCACCGTGTTCCATGTCAGTGGCGCGCAGCAGCGCCTGGCCGACATCGCCGACCGGCTGACCCTGGTCCGCGGCGACATCGGCAACTTCAGCCACATCCTGGACGCCGTGAAACGGTCCCGCCCGGATGCCATCTTTCACCTCGGGGCCATCCTGTCGACAGCGTCCGACCTGGACCCCTCGGCGGCCATGCACGCCAACGTGAACGGCACCTTCAACGTGCTGGAAGCCGCGCGCATCCTGGAGGTCCCGCAGGTGCTGTTCGCCAGCAGCATCGGTACTTACGGGCTGGACATGGGCGGCGAGGGCATTGACGACCTGACCTTGCAACGGCCGTTGTCGTTCTACGGCACCGCCAAGCTGTTCGGCGAGGGCGCCGGTAACTTCTACCGCCACCGTTTTGGGCTGGACTTTCGCGGCATCCGCTTTCCGGGCATCTGCGGCCCCGGTGTGCGCACGCCGGGCGCGGCGCAGTTCCATTCCTGGGTGGTCGAGGAATGCGCCAAGGGCCGGCCGTACACCATCGAAGTGGCGCCCCACACGCGGGTGCCCATCGTCTACGTGAAAGACGCGGCCCGCGGCGTGCTGCAACTGGCCCGCGCGCCCCGTGACCGGCTAAAGCAATTCAACTACCTGATCAACGGCGTGCCGCCGACGCCCAGCGCCGAGGCATTGGCGCAGCTTGTACGCGAACGAGTGCCGGGGGCGAGGATCGACTTTCGGGTAGACGCGCAGCGGCAGGCCTTCATCGACCGGTTGATGAAACCGATCGACGACCGCTTTGCGCGCGACGAATGGGGCTGGAGCCCGGCCTTCGACACGGCGCAGATGCTGGACGATTTCCTGGCCGATCTGGCCGCGTACCCGCAGCGGTATCCGGACTGACAACCAGGCCCGACGCATTGCGTGCGACCCGCGCAGCGGCTGGCACGGGCGTTCGCGCGCGTGGGATGATGGGCGCTGGACAAGCCTGAAAAAAGGCAGCACAGGGAGGATGCGAGTCATGGATTATTTGCGTTATTACCTCAACACCATTCTGGTACTGACCGGCATTGCCGGTTTCGCCCTGGGTGGGCCGTGGGTGTGGGCCGGAGCGGCCACTTTTGTGCCGCTGTTCGCGGCCGACTTGCTGCTGGGCAACGACTACCAGCCGCGGCGCGTGCATATCCCGTGGCTGGCCGATCTGGTGCTGTATCTGCACGTGGCGCTGATGGTGGTGCTGTACGCCACGTTCGTGTGGCGCATGCAGGTGGGCCTCAGCGGCAGCGGCGTGCCGGCACACGGCTGGCACATCGCCGGTGCCGTGATCAGCCTGATGTGGCTGCACCTGCTGCCCAACGGCGGCATCGGCCACGAGCTGGCGCACCGGCGCAGCCGGCTGTCGCGCTGGGTGGGCCTGAGCATGGGTGCCCTGGTCGGCGACCCGTGCCGGGACATTGCCCACAACAACACGCACCACCTGTATTTCGACACGCCGCGGGACACCGACACCGCCCACCGCGGCGAGAACGTCTACGGCTTCATGCTGCGCGCCACGCTGGGCTCGTTCCGCGACACCTGGGAAAGCGAAAAGCGCCGCGCCGACAATGTCGGCTACAGCGTGTGGTCGCCGCGCAGCCGGGTAACGCAGGGGCTGGCCTTCCTGATTGGTTTTCCGTTGGGCATCGGCCTGCTGTCCGGACCGCTGGCGGCCGGCATCGTGATCGGCGCGCTGGTGCTCGCCAAGCTGATCCTTGAAGCGCTCAACTATTTGCAGCACTACGGCCTGGTGCGGGACACGCAGGCGCCGGTCGGCGAACATCACACCTGGAACCACCTGTCGACGGTGATCCGCATCATCGGCACGGAGATCACCAACCACGTCGACCATCACCGCGACGCCTACGTGCCGTATTACCAGCTGGTACCGCGCCCGGCAGGGGCCTGCATGCCGAGCATCTTTCTGTGTTTTCTGATGTCCTTCGTGCCGCCGCTGTGGTTCCGCTTCGTCAAGCGCAAGCTCTACGAGTGGGACACGACCTTTGCCTCGCCGGCCGAGCGGCGCCTGGCGATGGCCGCCAACCAGCGCGCCGGCTGGCCGCTGTGGCTGGACGACGAGCCGGCGAGCAGCCACGAATCGGCCGCCACCGCCGGAGCTTAGGGAAACGCTGAAGTAGCCAGCATTTCACCCGGTACGGGGCTGCGCCGCTCGACGCGAAGCTTGCCCCGAACCGGCCTGCCACCCAGTGCCTATCAGGCCAGGCCAGCCCCGTCGAACCGCTCCAGCTTGACCACTTCGGCGACCGGCTTGCGGTAACCGCGCGGCGTCTGCGGCGCCGTTCCGCGACCCATGACAATCAGCATGGCCGGGACGAAACTGGCGGTCAGGCCGGCGACCTCGGCGACCTGCTGCGGGTTGAAGCCGATCATGGCGCCGGTATCGAAACCATGCGCCTTGGCAGCGTACATCAGCGTCATGGCGGCAAGGCTGGCACCGCGGATGGCCTCGTCACGCGCGAACTGCTCGTTGCCGCCATACATCTGACCGGTCATGCCGATCATGCGTTCGCGCATCGGCTCGGGCGCCTGGGCAAAGATGGTCGGCGCGTCGACGTGGGCGTCGAGCTTGGCGCACACCACGATGGCGGCGCCGCAATTCTCCACCTGCGCCTGATCCATGGCGGCGGCGCGCAGGCGCTTTTTCTGCTCGGCCTCGCGTACCACCACGAAGGTCCACTGCTGCAGGTTGAAGGCGCTGGGACTCAGGATCACCTGGTCGAAGATGGCCTTCAGATCGGCATCGGTAACCGGCTGCGAAAGGTCGTAATCGCGCACGCTGCGCCGGGCCTGGACCAGTTCGGAAAAATTCATCGCTAGCTCCTGCTTGAGTGATCGGGAACATATCGCACCACGCCGGTCTCATTGGGCCGGCAGTGCCGGGCGGCGCGCCATCAGATACAGGCTGGCCGAACTCAGATAGCCAACCGCAACCAAACCGTAAATGGCGGCATAGGAATGGAACGTATCGTATACGGCCGAGGCAATCACCGGCCCCAGACCGAGCCCGACCAGCTGAAAACTGGCCATCAGTCCGCCGATCCGGCCGAAGGCAAAGCGACCAAAATAATTCGCCACGATAAGGCCGGTCAACGAACCCTCGCCGCGTACCAGCAAACCCAGCACGGCAGACAGGACAAACGCGCCAATAGCGGTGTCCACGCGCAGCATCAGCAGCACGCCGGCGGCGGCCAGCAACTGCGAAATGATCGACAGCCGCCGCTCGGAGAAGAACTCGGACAGATACCCCCATACGATGTTGGCCAGCGCGCCGGACAGTGCCAGGATGCTGACCGCGGTTACCGCCTGCACCTGCGACACGCCGCGGCTGACCAGATAGGTGACGTGATAGAACACGACGGTGCCGTTGGCGGCGATCGCCATCACCGCGCCGGCCATCAGAAAACGCAGCGCCCAGGTCCGCAGCGCCTGCGCCAGGGTCCACGGATACTCGTCAGCGGTCGGGCGTGGCCGGCGCCCGGCACGGGCCGCGCGCGGCTCGACAGCGCCACCGTCCTGTTCCAGACCCAGCGTTTCCGGGCTGCGTCGCAACAGCAGCAGGGCGGCCGGTACAAGCACCACCAGGGTGATCACGCCCATGGCCAGAAACGTATCCCGCCACGCCCAGCCGTGACGCATGGCGTAGGCGCCGCCAAACGCCGCCGCCGCGCCGCCCAGAGGCACCGACATGGAAACGATACCCATTGCCCGGCCGCGGTAGTGCAAAAACCAATGCACCGCGATCGCCCGCTGCGCGGCGCCACCAATGGCGCCCTGGGCAGCACCACGACACAGCATGTAACCGCAGTAGAAAGCGACCAGTGTCGGACTCCACCCCATCAGCGCAAAACCGGCGGCCATCACGACCGCCGCCATACTCATCAGTGCGCGCGGCCCGTGCCGGTCCACCCACGCACCGGCAAGTGGCGATACCAGCCCACCGATCAGCGTGCCGGCCAACAGGGCACCGGCAATGCCGGTGTTAGTCCACCCGGTGTCCTGGGTGATCGCCAGCAGAACCGAGCCCATATACATCTGGCTGCTGCCGGCGGACACGACACCGCCCAGCGTCGCCACGCCCAGTACCACCCAGCCGTAGTAAATACGTGCCCCAAGACGGGCCACGAGACGATCAGACACAGTCTCTCCAGTTCAGTTTCAGGTCCGGCGGCGGCCTCAGAAGCCGTCGGGCGGCGGCGCTTGCAGCTCCGCCTGGGCCTGGTCCAGCATTTCGGCAGGCAGGGATTTTGACGCCTCGACGCCGAGCGCCTTCAGGTCCTCTGCCCGCTTGATCAGGTTGCCGCGCCCACTGACCAGCTTGTTACGCGCTGCGTCAAACGCCTTGCGTGTGCTGTCCAGGCGGTTGTCGACGGCGTCCAGATCCTGAACGAAGCCCACAAACTTGTCGTACAGATCACCGGCCCGGCGCGCGATTTCCTGCGCGTTGCGGCTCTGGTGCTCGTAGCGCCACACGTTCTGGATCATACGCAGCGTGGTCAGCAGCGTGGTCGGATTCACCAGACCGATGTTGCGCTCCAGCGCCTCGGTGAACAGCGCCGGCTCGGCGCGCAAGGCTTCCATGTAGGCCGGCTCGATCGGCACGAACAGCAGCACGAAATCCAGAGAGCGCACGCCCTGCAGTAATTGGTAGTTCTTATCGCCAAGCCCGCGGATGTGAGCGCGCAGCGAGGCCACATGCTCGCGCAGCGCCTGGGCGCGGGTGGCGTCGTCCTGGGCACTCGCATAACGCTCGTAAGCGGTCAGCGAAACCTTGGCGTCGATCACCACGTCCTTGCCATCCGGCAGGTGCACGATCACGTCCGGCCGCTGGCGACCGGCGTCGCTGCTCAGGCTGACCTGCACTTCGTACTCGCGGTCCTTCTGCAAACCGGACTGTTCGAGTACGCGTTCGAGCACCATCTCGCCCCATACGCCCTGGGTGCGGGTCTGGCCCTTGAGGGCATTGGTCAGGTTCACGGCGTCCACCGCGATGGTCTGGTTCAGATCGCGCAGGGTGTGGATTTCCTTCAGCAGCGACACCCGGTCGCGGGATTCCTTGTCGTACACGTCCTCGACGCGTTTCTGGAAGCCGCCGATCTGCTCGCGCAGCGGTATCAGCAGCGCATCAAGATTGGTTTTGTTCTGCTCGGTGAAGCGGCGGCTCTTGTCCTCCAGAATTTCCTGCGACAGGTTTTTGAACTGCTCGGTCAACTGGCCGCGCGCCTCCTGCAACACGGCCAGCTTCTCCTCGCTGCGACGGCGTTCTTCGGCCAGCTCGGTGGTCGCCCGTTCCAGGCGAACGGCCAGCGCCTGGACCTCGTCGGCTCTTTGCCGCAGCGCCGCATCACGCTCGTGCAAGGTCGCTTCCAGCGGTGCCAGACGCAGGGCATCGGCCTGCAAACGGGCCCGCTCCTCAGCCAAAGCCTGCCGTTCCAGCCGCAAGCCGTCGACATCCGCCGCCAGGCCGGCGGCTTGCTGCTGGCTGGCGGCCAGCGCCGTGACCAGACGCGCCCGCGCCTGCAACACAACAATCAAGCCAAAAACAAGCGCCAGTCCGACCCCAAGGGCGATCATGGCGACAACAGTGAATTCCATCCGGCGATACAGTCCAACAGGTCGAGCGCTAAGCTTGCACGATACCGCAAGCGGGCCGTATTGCGTGCCGGATTGCTGCCTGCACGGTCGGTCGCGTCAGGGTCAGGAGTCTGACGTCTTAGTCGAAGCCGTCGCGGGCGGCGCAGGCAGCGCATACAACGCGCCGCTGCTCGAACCCACCCGGGACATTGATATCGATGTTGCCGTTGATGCCCGCGGAGACTCCCATGGATATTGGCGTACCCACCGAAACCAAGGATAGCGAAAGCCGCGTCGCGCTGGCGCCAGCCGGGGCAGCGGTGCTGGTTGCGGCGGGGCATCGGGTGCGCGTGCAGCGCGGCGCTGGCATTGGTTCGGGTTTTGCAGATGCCGAATACAGTGCTGCCGGTGCGATGCTGTGTGACGCCGCCGACGCATGGGGCAGCGCGCTTGTGGTCAAGGTCAAGGAACCGCTACCAACCGAGTACCGGTTCCTGCGCGGGCAGATGCTGTTCACCTACCTGCACCTGGCCGGGGTGGACCCGGCGCTGACCCAGGCCCTGCTCGCCAGCGGCACCGTCGGTATCGGCTACGAAACGGTGCGCGACGACGCCGGCCACCTGCCGCTACTGGCGCCGATGAGCGCCATCGCCGGCAATATGGCGGTGGCCGTAGGCACCTGGTATCTGGCAAAACCGCACGGCGGCATCGGCGTGCAGCTCGGCCGCGTGCTGGGTGAACCGCACGGCCGCGTGCTGGTGGTTGGCGATGGCGTGGTGGGCCAGCATGCCGCGGCCAGCGCCGCCGCGCTGGGCGCCGAGGTCATCGTCTACGGCATTGACGCCGCTCACGGCGCCGCGCTGCTCAAGCAACTGCCCGAACACGTGAACTGGCGACTGTCGACGCCGCAAGCGATCACCGTCGAACTGCCGCAGGCGGATCTGCTGATCGGCGCCGTACTGCTGCCCGGTGCGCGCGCACCGCACCTGATCAGCGCCGACATGGTGCGCAAGATGCGCCCCGGCACCGTGATCGTGGATGTCAGCATCGACCAGGGCGGCTGCGTGGAAACGGCGCGCCCCACCAGCCATTCCGATCCGGTTTACACCGTGGACGGGGTGCTGCACTACTGCGTCACCAACATGCCAGGCGCCTACCCGCGCACCGCCACCGTGGCGCTGACCCAGGCCACCCTGCCGTACCTGAAGACATTGGCCGGCGGTGGCCGGGCGGCGCTGTTCGCCGACCCGGCACTGGGCGCTGGCGTGAACACGCTGGACGGCTATGTCACCTGTCCGGCCGCGGCCCAGGGACTCGGCCTGCTGGCCCGACATCGGCCCCTGGCCGAACTCGCGCCCTGATACTGCAAGCCGTTAACCTGCGTACTCACAACGCGAGACCGCGTGCAGGCTGTTCATGAGCTGAGGTCCTGGCCGCCGGCGTCGAGCGAAACGGCAGGTAGATCCCGCACCAGCACACAGGCACCGATCACCGCCGCCGGCATGAGCAGCAGGTTCACCACCGGCAGCATGCCCAGCAGCAGCACGCTGCCCCCGAAACCCAGTGTCCGCAAGGGCATCCCGCCGGCAGACCGCCGTACGGCGCGAAAATCAAGTCCACGATTGGCCAGCGGGTAGTCCAGATACTCCAGCGCCAGTAACCAAGCGCCCAGCAGCACCCAGACCGGCCCGGCGAACAGGTTCACGCCGGGCACCCATAACAGCAGTCCGAGCGGCACCACCCGCACCAGAAAATAAGCCAGCTTGCGCAGCTCGTTAGCCACGGCCCGCGTGGCCTCGCCAAGCCAGCCACCGCCCGAAACCGGCGCCTCGCCAAGCACGCGGGCCGCCAGGACGGCGTTGAACGGCGCCCCGATCAGGTTCGCCAGCGCAGTAAAGGCGTAGACGAACACCAGCAACAGCACCAGGGCGAACAGCGGCCAGGCGAGAAACGCCAGCCAGTCGAGCCAGCCCGGCAAGGCGTTCTGCAAGGACTGCACCGCACTGCGCACGCGCCCGGCCGCCCACACGCTGCCGGCGCCAAACAGCAGCGCATTGATGGCCAGCGGCGCCAGCACCAGGCTGCGCCAGCGGCGATCGAACAGGCGGGCAAAGCCCAGCCACAGGCACCGGGGACCGGACATGGGCGCGCGCAAAATGGACATGACTCCCTCCCGCAAAAAAAACAGCTCGGCACGATTCGCCAGTCCACCTGACCGGCATCACGGCCGGGCGGCTGCCTGCACCCCAGCATGTCACGCACGTTCGCGCGTGGTCCAAGTCCTGGCCGGCGCACTTGTGCGCCGGCCTGCCGGCCCCATCTTGCATTACACGCCTTGCCATCACGGCCACCGGCCTCACCCGGACACTCCATGCCCCATTCCGCAGACCGTTTGCGCGTCCTGACCTACAACATCCAGGTCGGCATAGACACGCGCCGCTATCGCCAGTACGTGACACGCGGCTGGCGACACGTGCTGCCGTTTCTGGGCCGCCGCGACAACCTCGACCAGATTGCAACCTTGCTGCGCGATTACGACATCGTGGCGCTACAGGAAATCGACGCCGGCTCCTACCGCGGCGCCTTTTTGAACCAGGCCCAGTATCTGGCCGAGCGCGCCGGCTTTCCGAACTGGCACCTGCAGGTCAACCGCAATTACGGACCGCTGGCTCGCCACGGCATTGCCGTGCTCAGCCGGCTGCCGCCGACCGGCATTCGCGAGTGCCGCCTGCCGGGCTTTCTGCCGGGACGCGGCGCGTTGCTGCTGAGTTTTGGCAGCGCCGCCCGGCCACTGCACGTGCTGGCGGTACATCTGTCGCTGGGTCAGCGTTCGCGTCTCCGCCAGCTGCGCTACCTGTCGCGGCTGGCCGTGCATTGCAAGGACCTGATCCTGCTCGGCGATCTGAACTGCCCGGCCTGGCCCCTGGAACGTCACTCGGGGCTGATCCACGCCGGCTTGCGGGTGGCCGACACCGAAGGTCACAGCTACCCGTCCTGGCGCCCGCGGCGTAACCTCGACCATGTACTGGTGTCGTCGTCCTTGAAAGTGCACCGCGCGCAGATACTGAACCATCCGATGTCCGATCACCTGCCGGTGTCTGTGGAACTGGATTTGCCACCGGCCCTGGCTGCCAGTCTGGCCGCCACGCCACAGGCGGCCTGAGCCTGACCGACTGACTCATAAGGAGGACCGGTATGGCAACGCGAGACCTGGAACGCTGGATGTGGGCCGAGGCCTGCGCTCTGCTCGACCAGGCCGACCGGCTGCAACAGCAGTTTTTCGATCCACCGGGCGGACGCGCCACGCGACGCGCCTGGCGTCCGCCGGTCGACGTCTACCAAGCCGGCCGCGAACTGGTGATCGTGGCCGCCCTGCCGGGGGTGACGGCCGAGCGCCTGGAGGTCGGCATCGACGGCGCCATGCTGGTCATCGCCGGCGAGCGCCGGCTACCGCCGGGCCTGCGCGGCCACAACGTGCAGCGCCTCGAAATACCGCGCGGACGCTTCGAACGCCGCCTGCGCCTGCCACCTGGCCACTATCAGATCGGCCAGCACGAACTCAGTCACGGCTGTCTGGTGCTGGTGCTGCACCGGGTCGAATCTCTGACCGGAGAATCAACATGAATTCAGCCAACCCCGAAATCGCCTTCCCCGAGGCCGGCACTGTGACCGATGACCTGCTCATAATCCTGCCGGTACGCAACCTGGTGTTGTTTCCGGGCGTGGTGATGCCGCTCACGGTGGGCCGCAAGGGTTCCGTTGAAGCCGCGCAGGAGGCCGCCCGCGGCGATCGCCCGCTCGGGCTGCTGCTGCAAAAGGACGGCAGCATCGACGAGCCCGGCCCGGACGATCTGTACCGCGTCGGCACCGTGGCCAGCGTGCTGCGCTTCATATCCGCGCAGGACGGCGCGCACCATCTGGTATGCCAGGGCGAGGAACGCTTTCGGGTACTGGACTTCGTGCCCGGTCACCCGTACCTGATGGCGCGGGTGGAGCGCCTGCCGGCCCCCGAGGAAGCCGGCGTGGACGACGAGGCACGCGTGCTGAACCTGCGTCAGCAGGCACTACAGGCACTGGAACTGCTGCCGCAGACACCGGCCGAGCTGGTACACGCCATCCAGGCGACCCAGGCCGGCTCGGCGCTGGCCGACCTGATCATCAGCTACATGGACCTCAAGCCGGAGGAAAAGCAGGAAATCCTGGAACTGCTCGACCTGCCGCAACGCCTGACGCGCGTGTCCGAGCTGCTCGCCCGGCGCATCGAGGTGCTCAGGATCTCGCGCGACATCTCCGAGCAGACGCGCGAGAAGCTGGACTCACGCCAGCGCGAATTCGTGCTGCGCGAACAGCTGAAAACCATCCAGAAGGAACTGGGCGAAGCCGACGACCAGGCCGCCGAGGTGCAGGAAATCGCCGAGGCCATTGCCAAGGCCGGCATGCCGAAAGAGGTCGAACAGCAGGCGCGCAAGGAACTCAAACGCCTGGAGCGCATGCCGGAGGCGTCGGGCGAGTACCCAATGCTGCGCACCTACCTGGACTGGCTGACCGAGCTGCCGTGGAGCGCCGCCAGCACCGACAGCCTGGACATCCCGGCCGCGCGACAGGTGCTGGACGAAGACCACTGGGGCCTTGAAAAGGTCAAGCGGCGCATCCTGGAGCATCTGGCCGTGCGCAAACTAAGCCCCGAGGGCAAGAGTCCGATCCTGTGCTTTGTCGGCCCGCCCGGCGTCGGCAAGACCTCGCTTGGCCAGAGCATCGCCCGCGCCATGGGCCGCGAGTTCCTGCGCGTGTCGCTGGGCGGCGTGCATGACGAGGCGGAGATTCGCGGCCACCGCCGCACCTACGTCGGCGCCCTGCCTGGCACCATCATCCAGGCCATCCGCCGGGGCGGCACGCGAAATCCGGTGCTGATGCTCGACGAGATGGACAAGCTCGGCCAGGGCTTTCACGGCGACCCGTCGTCGGCGTTGCTGGAAGTGCTGGACCCGGAGCAGAACCACACCTTCCGGGACAACTATCTGGCGGTGCCGTTCGATCTTTCACAGGTCATGTTCATCGCCACCGCCAACGTGCTCGACAGCATCCCCGGACCGCTGCGCGACCGCATGGAGGTGATCGAACTGCCCGGCTACACACAGGAAGACAAGCTGGAAATCGCGCGCCGCTACCTGATCGACCGGCAACGCAAGGCCAGCGGCCTGACCGCCGAGCAGGTGGACCTGACCGACGCGGCGCTGAGCACCCTCATCGACGGCTACACGCGCGAGGCCGGCTGCCGCAACCTGGAGCGCGAAATCGGCGCCGTGTTTCGCCACGTCGCGGTGCGCGTCGCGGAAGGCGAGACCGCCGCGCAGCGCATCGATGCCAGCGACGTGCCGGGCATCCTGGGCTCGCGCAAGTTCGACTCGGAACTGGCCATGCGCACCGCCATGCCGGGCGTGGCCACGGGCCTGGCCTGGACCCCGGTCGGCGGCGACATCCTGTTCATCGAAGCCAGTCGCGTGCCGGGCAACGGCAAACTGATCCTGACCGGCCAGCTCGGCGACGTGATGAAGGAGAGCGTGCAGGCGGCCCTGAGCCTGCTCAAGGCCCGCGCCGGCGTGCTCGGCCTGGACCCGGACTCCTTCGAAAAGCACGACATCCACGTCCATGTGCCGGCCGGCGCCATCCCCAAGGATGGTCCGAGCGCCGGGGTGGCCATGTTCGTTGCCCTGCATTCGCTGCACGCCGACCGCTGTGTGCGCGCCGACACCGCCATGACCGGCGAAATCAGCCTGCGCGGCCTGGTGCTCCCGGTCGGTGGCATCAAGGAGAAAATCGTCGCCGCCCACCGTGCCGGTATCTGTCGCGTGATGCTGCCGGCGCGCAACAAAAAGGACTACGACGACATCCCGGTCAGTGCCCGCGAGCAGCTGGAGTTCGTATGGCTGGAGAATGTGGACCAGGCCCTGGACGCCGTGTTCGACTGCCCTGCACCGGCGGATGCGCTGGCGGCAGACGGCGGTTGATCGCGACGCGAAGCAAGCCAATCATGGGAGTCCAAACCGACGCCGGGCAGCACGTTGCGGTCCGGCCACCGACCACAGGAACCGACTTATGAGCAGCCACTGGAAAACCACCTGCGCCGCCATCGCATTGCTCGCGACCGCCGGCAGTGCCACGGCAGCCCCGAAGGGCCCACACGGGGCCGGCAGTCACATTGATCATGTCGGCGCACCACCGGCCAGTAGCAACCGCCAGTCGCTGCCGGATGCCGAGCGGGGCCTGGAGCGCGCGACCGAACGCGAGTCAGACCAGGGTCTTGATCATTCCCGCGCCCAGGAGCAACAGCTGGAGCACGCGCCCGACCACGGTGTCGACCACCGCAATACGCATTCGATGGAGCCACAGGGCAAAACACTGAAGAACAAACCCAACTGAGTGCTCGGACCCGGGGAAAGGCTGGCCGAGGCTCTGCCCATTCGGGCTCAGCACCTGCACCGACCAAACTCGTCGACCCGTCCGCCGGCCAAGTGGCTTAATAACGTCGGCGCCCACATCAAAGCAACTTGGAGTCCTGCATGCAGCAACTAGCGGTTCCGTTTACGCTGTGCACGCTGTGGTTCATGGTCGCGTGGGCAATCGAGAAATTCTGGCTCACTGTGTTCTGCGCACAATGTTCCAGCCTGTTTGCTTTCGAACTGAGCCTGCAAGGTCACGATCTTTTGACCGTCAGCACTGGACGAGTCAGTGCCGTTCTATTGTTCGTCGTCCCATTTCTTGCCTACGCCCTGGCGCTGATCCCATACAGGAGACCGGGCTCAGGCGAGGCATGGTCAACCGCCATTCAGAAATGGAGTCGCCCATTCTTCTGGCTGGCACTGGTCGCCTTTTGGGCCTGGATGCTGGAAAGCGCGTACTCGATGTTCTCCGGCATCCTTCCGGAAGGCTTCAAAGCCTACGCCCAGGGTTATCGATTGCACCTGTCGGGCACCGCCTTAGGGCTCAGGGAAATCACCATCAACGGCGGACTGGGTGGTCTCCTGGGCTTGATTTTTGGGCTATACCTGTTCCTGTCCCGGGGTCTCGCACACCGCGAGTAGCGCCAAGCGTGCGTCGGCGGCCACGTGTGCTACCAAGCCGTGTAATCGCCTGAACCCCAACGTTCGACCGCCCACATCCAGGGAAGACAGACATATGGCTATCGGTTGGTTCTCCGTACTGAAAATGGTTCCCTGGGGCGATGTCATCAGCAACGCACCCAAGGTCGCCGATGGGGCCATGAAGCTGTGGAGTACCGTAGCGAAACGGCCGTCGTCAGCCCACGCGCCGGCGGCAGGCTTACCGCCAGCGCCTGCATCCGAAACACAACCTATCTGTGTGCTTCAGTCGCAACTGGCAGCCGCGGAATCGGAAATAGCGGAGCTGCACCGCCAGATGCTTGAGTCCTCGAACCTGATCAGAGCTCTTGCCGATCAGGGTGCGCAATTGATCAGGCGCCTGGAGGTCAATCGAATTCGAGTCTTGTGGCTGACCGGGTTCCTGGTTGTTGTGGGCCTGGTCACCGCGGCCAACCTGGCCATGAATTTCGCTCGCTGAGGTCGTCCCTGCGATCGTTGCAGCGGGCTGCGAGCAACGCCGCCCGGGTGGGCACATTAAAACCGTGGACGAAGGCGGTCCGTGACGGCGCGCGCACGCAACCGATCGCACAGGATGGCATCATGTCCGCAGCCCAAGAGGCTCACGACAAACAAAGCCTGAGGAGACCACGACGATGAATGACGCCGAACTCGAACGCGGCCTGGCGGCGGTCGACCTGCCCCGTCCAGCCTACTGGCAGGCGCAGTACTTCAAAAACGTCGACCAGCTGTCGAAGCCGCGGTACACGATGGTCATCGAGCGCGACGTGCCGCTGAAAATGCGCGACGGCGTCACACTGCGCGCGGACGTGTTCCGGCCGGACGCACCCGGCAAGTTCCCGGGCCTGCTGGCGCTGTCGGCTTATGGCAAGGACTGCCAGTCGGCACCCATTCCGGCCCAGCCGATCAACTCGTGGGTGTTCGACCATAACGTCGAGGCCGGTGACATCGAGTTTTTCGTCAAGCGCGGTTACGTGTACGTGATCCCGGACGAGCGCGGTCTGGGCAAGTCCGAAGGCGCCTGGAACGGTCCGTTCAGCGTTCAGGAGCAGGAGGACGGCCACGACATCGTGGAGTGGATTGCCGAGCAGCCCTGGTGCAGCGGCAAGGTCGGCATGATGGGCATCTCCTGGTTCGGCATGATCCAGCGCTTCGTGGCCGCCCAGGCACCACCGCACCTGGCCGCCATCTTCCCCTACGAAGCCGCCAACGATCTTTATGGCGTGGCCTACGAGGGCGGCGTGATCCAGCCGTTCTGGTGGGAACTGGAACGCGAAATTCCGGCGCACACCACGGTGTCGGAATCCGAACAGCTGTACTCGCCAGAGGAACTCGAAGCGCGCTTCAACGCCATCGCCAGCACCAAGGACATCGCGCTCAACACCAACTACGTTCGCGTGCTGGCGCGGCGCAAGACAGCCTTTTTCGACCAGTTGCTGCATCCGACCAACACGGATTTCTGGGCCCGTCGCCGCTCACGCGACAAGGTCAGCAAGATCACCGTGCCGGTGTACACGGCCAGCTGCTGGATTCCGTTCTTCAAGCCGTTCATGCAAGCCGTCTGGGACGACATGAACGACCCGACGCTGACGGTGCCCAAGAAGGCCTCCATCTTCGGCCACCACATCCATACCGCCCTGCCCGGCCCGCCGGAGCTCAAGTACGAGGCCCTGCGCTGGTACGACCACTGGATGAAGGGCGTCGACACCGGAATCATGGATGAGCCACCCATCCGCCTGTTCGTGATGGGCATCAATCAGTACCGCTTCGAGCACGAATGGCCGCTGGCCCGCACCCAGTGGACCAAGCTCTACCTGCGCCCGTTCGGGGCGCTCACGCCGCTGCCCGAACCCACCGACGCGGACCCCGACCCGCTGGTACACCGCCCGCCGATCATCTCCACCGAACGCAATTCGGTGCGCTATTCGACGCCGCCGATGAGCGGGCCGATGGAGGTCACGGGACCTGTGGTGCTGAACCTGCACGCGGCGCTGGATCAGCCGGATGCGACTTTCATTGCCAAACTGTGGGCAGTCGGGCCGGGCGGCGAGCGCTTCCCGCTGTGCCGTGGGGTACTCAAGGCCTCACACCGGGCGCTGGATGCCGAAAAATCAACGGCCTGGAATCCGGTGCAGACGCATATCGACCCACAGCCGGTGGTGCCGGGCGAGGTCAACGAGTATTCGATTGGCTTCCCGTCCATCTCGTATGTGTTCCGGCCCGGCGAGCGAATGGAGCTGGAAATCTCCACCTGCGACCCGATCGACATCCCCTGGCATCACCGTATGAACGTGATGGGGCCCCTGCCCAGCATGACCCTGACCTACTACAAGCTGTATCGCGACAAGGACCACGCCTCGCATCTGCTGGTGCCGGTCATTCCGATGGGCGCGCCACACGGCTGAAGCAGTCTCCCGCCCCGGCCGCTGTGGCCGGGGCGCGGCGGCGGAACGGGTTTACACCAAGGCATGGTGCGAAGGTCGAACCGACACCAGGTACTGCCGGAATCCGGTTTGCCGTAAACGCAGCTTCCCGCTAAATTGTGTACGTTAAATATCCAGAGTACACACCATGCGCACCAATATCGTGATTGACGACCAACTGATGAAAGACACGCTGCGCGCCACTGGCCTGAAGACCAAACGCGCGGCAGTGGAGCTTGGCCTGCGAACCCTGCTGCGGTTGCGTCAACAGGACGAAATCCGGCGCTTTCGAGGCAAGTTGCACTGGCAGGGCGACCTGGATGCAATGCGAGCGGACAGGTGATCCTGGTCGACTCAAGCGTCTGGATCGACTATTTTCGAGGAAACGCGACGCCACAGGCCGACCGGCTCGACACCTTGCTGGCGACGGAGCCACTGGCCATCGGTGACTCGATTCTGCTCGAAGTCCTTCAGGGCTTTAACGACGAGAAAGAGTTCAACCTGGCAAAGAAGCTGCTGAGCCGCTTGACCCCCGTCGACCTTGGTGGGTATGACATTGCCATTCAAGCCGCCCGGAATTATCGGACCCTGCGAATGCTGGGCGTGACCGTGCGCAGGACTATCGATACCGTAATTGCCACGCGGTGTATCGAGAGTAATTACACGCTGCTGCACAGCGATAGGGACTTCGAACCATTCGTAACGCACTTGAAGCTGCGCTGCGTGCTCTAGGGCGCCGCTGATTTATCCGGCGGCTCCCGCAGTACACGGACGCACCGCCAAAATCGATGGCTGTAAGCCATTGATTTTGTGAAGCAGCGGAAAGCCACGCTTTTCCGCTGGCGGACGCTGAAAAGTCCAGGATGGATTTATTCAGCGCTTGCCGAGGAACGCGCACATGCCACGCGCATTCGTGGCGCCGTTGCCAGGAGCACAGGCGCGATGGGCGCGATAGGCGCGGGACATTACTCCTGAGTGAACGGGTGGATTATCTGGACAGCAAAGTCCACAGCCCAATGCCGATAAAGCCAAATCCGGCTATCAGCTTCAAGCTTGAGACGGACACGAAACGCTCCAGTTGCGCGCCGATCAACACGCCGATCCCCGCCGCCAGTACCAGTGCGGCCGATGCGGCGAAAAAAATCAGCCACCGGTTCGCGCTCGCGTCGGAGGAAAACAGCATCGTCGCCAGCTGCGTCTTGTCGCCAATCTCGGCGAGGAAAATCGTCACAAAAATGGGGACAAAGGCTTGCCAGGTCACGATCTGGATCCCGGTTGGGTGGTGTAGGGCCAGTTCGGATGCGCCAACCATCGGGGCACGAGTGACCAATCAGCCGTGCGGCGCGCCCAAACGACGGGGGCGCTCGTACCTAACCCCTGCCGCGCCAACCCGTCTTGCGCAACCACCCCGCCTGCCATCACGCCGCCCTCAATCGCCACTGCCGTACTTGCCCATCAGGATATGGTGCAGCGTGGCGGTGACCGGAACCTCGATTCCCAGCTGCCCCGCCCGCCGCAGGATGGCACCGGTGATGCCGTCCAGTTCCAGAGGCTTGCCACGCTCGGCGTCGGCCTGCATGGAAGGCTTGATCGGGTCGATGCCCTTGATCCAGTGGAAAACGGCGTCCAGTTCGTGCGGGCTGAACTCCACATCATCAGCCGCCGCCGCGGCGCCGGCCTCGCGCATCAGGTTGCGCATTACCCAGGCCATGTCCGGGTCATTGGCCATGCGCTGGGTATCCAGAAAAGTCACCGCTGCCAGCGGGTTGCAGCCGTTGTTCAGAACCAGCTTTCGCCAAAGTTCGCGGCGAATGTCGTCGCTGAGCAAAACAGTAATACCGGACAGACTCAGCAGTTCCGCCAGCGCCGTCACGTCCTGGTTGCAACCGGTCGGATAGTCGCCGAGCACCGCTTCGAGCACACCGCGCACTTCCACCTCGCCCGGGGCGGTGATGTGCGCGAAGAACTTGCGCATGAGGCCGCCCATGACCGGACGGTCGAAGATCTTGGCCAGGACCGGCTCGTTATCGACACCGTTTTGCAATGAGCCCAACCGGCAGTCGCCGCCGACGTAGGGCCGCAGGCGCCCGGCCAGGCGCTGCGTGTGCTGGCTCTTGCAGGCAAAAAGCAGCCAGTCACAGCCAGCCAGTTGTGCCAGTTCGGCGTCGCTCCCGGTGTCCAGCACCGGCAGGCGGTGCAGTTGTCGATCACCGTTCAGGTCAAGCAGCAACCCGTGCCCTGCCAGGCGAGCCGCGTGCTCGCCCCGCGCCAACAGCACCACGTCGGCCGCGCCGGTAGCGGCCAGGCGCGCGCCCAGCAGGCAGCCGATCCCGCCAGCACCGGCAATGGCAATGCGCACGGCCTATTCTTCTATCAGCTTGCGCTTGGCCGGCACGCCAACCCATGCGTCGGCATCGGCGGGGGCATCCTTGCGCTGGGTGATCGCGGGCCATTGCAGCGACAGGCGCGCGTTCAGTTCAATGAATTCCTGCTGGTCGGCCGCAACTTCTTCCTCGTCGACGATCGCCTCGACCGGGCACTCGGCCACACACAGGGTGCAATCAATGCACTCGTCGGGGTCGATGACCAGCATGTTAGGACCTTCGCGAAAGCAGTCCACCGGACACACTTCCACGCAGTCGGTGTACTTGCATTTGATGCAGGCTTCGGTGACGACGAAGGCCATGACCGTTCTCCGGGACAAAAAAGCGGGTAATTATACGGGTCGAGCCTAGCAGCCTGGGGGATGGTGTCCGGACCCGAAGCGGGTCAGGACTCAGTTTTTTTCGGGACCGCCGGGCAGCAGGTCCCGTAACTCGTACAGCAGCTCCAGTGCGGCGCGCGGCGCGAGCTGGTCGGGGTCGACCTGCAACAGGCGGTCCACCAGGGCCTGCCCGGGCTGCGGCTCGAACAGACCAAGCTGCCGCTGGGGCGGCATGGCTGGTGGCGGCGGCAGCCCCTCGCCCAGGCCCGCCAGGCGCTCGCTGGCCAGGGCAATCACCACCTCCGGCACGCCGGCCAAGGCTGCCACCTGCAAGCCATAGCTACGACTGGCGGGCCCCGGCTGTACCCGATGCAAAAAAACGATGCCTCCGGCATGTTCGGCAGCATCCAGGTGCACGTTGTCCACGCCCTCCAGTTCCTGCGCCAGCGCCGTCAGCTCGAAATAATGCGTGGCAAACAGGGTAAAGGCGCGCACCCGCTGCGCCAGATGGGTCAGGCAGGCCCACGCCAGCGCCAGCCCATCATAGGTACTGGTGCCCCGCCCGACTTCGTCCAGCAGCACCAGGCTGCGATCGGTGGCGTTATGCAGGATGTTGGCGGTCTCGGTCATCTCGACCATAAAGGTGGACCGCCCACCGGCCACGTCGTCCGCGGCGCCGATGCGGGTGAAAATGCGGTCCACCGGCCCGATGCGCGCGGCGCTGGCGGGCACGTAACTGCCGGCGTACGCCATCAGCACAATCAGCGCCACCTGGCGCATGTAGGTCGATTTGCCGCCCATATTGGGGCCGGTGATCAGCAGGATGCGTTGCTGGTCACCCAGCTCAAGGTCGTTATCGACAAACGGCACCTCGCTGATGCGCTCGACCACCGGATGGCGACCGCCCTCGATGTGCAGGCCCGGCGCGGCTTCGAGCTGCGGCTCGACGTAACCGAAGCGGTCGGCCCGTTCGGCGAAGCTGCCCAGGGCATCGAGCTGGGCCACCGCCGCTGCGGCCGCCTGTAGCGCAGCCAGTTCCAGCGTGACCCGGTCCAGAAGCTGATCGAACAATAATCGCTCCCGTGACAGCGCCCGTTCGCGGGCACCCAGGGCCTTCTCCTCGAAGGCTTTCAGCTCCGGCGTCACGTAACGCTCGGCGTTCTTCAAGGTCTGGCGACGGGTGTAGTCCGCCGGCACCTGCGCCGTCTGGGCCCGGCTCAGCTCAATGTAGTAGCCATGCACCCGGTTGTAGCTGACCTTCAGAGCGGCAATGCCGGTCCGGGCGCGCTCGCGCTGCTCCAGGTCCAGCAGGTAGCTGCCGGCATCGCGACCGATGCTGCGCAGTTCGTCGAGCTCGGCATCGAAGCCGGCCGCGATGACGCCGCCATCGCGCAACAGCGCCGGTGGACTGGCTTCGATCGCCCGCCCCAGCAGTTCGTGCAGGACATCAAAACCCGGCAGCGCTCGGCGCAGCTCCAGAAGCAACGGCGCCTCGAACGCCTGCAAGTGCATGACCAGGCCCGGCAGCAAGCCCAGGCTGTCGCGAAGCGCGGCCAGGTCGCGTGGTCGCGCCGAGCGCAGCGCGATCCGGCCCAGAATACGTTCCACGTCGCCGACCCCACGCAGCGCATCCTGCAAACCGGCATGGGCCTGGTCCTGGACCAGGGCCGCGATGGCTGCGTAGCGCTGGCGCAGCTCCTGCGGGTCGCGGATCGGCCCCAGCAGCCAGCGGCGAAGCTGCCGGCTGCCCATCGCGCCGACGCAGGCGTCCAGCACGCCGACCAGGGTGGCGCGCTCATCGCCCGACAGACTGCGGTCGATCTCAAGATTGCGCCGGCTGGCCGGATCCAGCACCAGCACCTGGTCCGCGGCCTGCACGCGCAGACCGCGCAGATGCGGCAGCGCGGCCAGCTGGGTGTCCTGCACGTACTGCAACAGCGCCCCGGCGGCGCCGACGGCCAGCGCCATGCCGGCACAGCCAAACCCGGCCAGATCGCGCACGCCAAATTGCTCGCACAGCCGCCGCTCGGCGCTCGCCGCGTCGAACTGCCACGGCGGTCGATGGGTCGGGCTCCACGGTCCGTCGAACGATCCCGCCTCAGCGTCGGTCAACAGCAGCTCGGCCGGCGCCAGGCGCGCCAGTTCCGCCGCCAGCGCCGCCTCGCTGGCGAGTTCGCCGACCACGAAGCGACCGCTCGCCAGTTCCAGCACCGCCAGACCGGCGCGGGCGCCATCGCGCAGTACGGCGGCGATCAGGTTGTCGCGCCGCTGGTCGAGCAGCGCGTCGTCCGTGAGTGTTCCAGGTGTCACCACGCGCGCCAGTTCGCGCTGCATCGGGCCACGCCCGGTGGGTGTGCCGACCTGCTCGCAGATGGCCACCGTGCGTCCGCGCCGCACCAGGCGGCCAAGATAGGTCTCCAGCGCATGCGCCGGCACGCCGGCCATCGGGATTTTCTGTCCGCCGGCCTCGCCACGGCTGGTGAGCGTGATATCGAGCAGCCGCGCCGCCTCGACCGCATCGTCAAAGAACAGCTCGTAAAAATCGCCCATGCGGTACAGCAGCAGCGCGTCCGGTTGCTGCGCCTTCAGGCTCAGGTAGTGCTGCATGGCCGGAGTGTGGCCAGCGTTGGTGTCGTTAGGTATCCGGGACATGCTCATACGGCGCGGCCAAACGGCGGGCTCAATCCGCGCGGCGCGCCGTCTGCCGCTCGCCGAGGCACATCAGCACACCAAGCCCGATCAGCCCCGCCCCGGCCCAGATCCACTGCACCAGCGGATTGACGTAGGCACTGATGGTGTAACGACCGTCGCGGGCCTCGCCCAGCACGACGTAGACATCCCGCAGCCAGGTCGAGTCGATACCCGACTCGCTGGTTGGCATGCCGCTGGCGTGATAACTGCGTCGTTCGGAAGCGAGCAGGACGCGCCCGTCGAGCAGGAACTCACCGCGCTGGGCGTCGTAATTGGGGCCGCTCGCCGGGCCGACACCGACCAGCTGCACGTTATGACGGCCGATGTTGAGACTGTCGCCGGGCGCCATCGTCACCATCGCTTCCTGCCTGAACAGGCCCGCCGCCGCCAGCCCCACCGCGGCGACCGAAACGCCAAAGTGCGCCAGCAGCGCGCCATAGTGCCGCCTGGCCCGCCACACGTTGCGCGGCAGCGCCAGCAGCAGCGACTGCGGTTCGGCCAATGCAAGACTGCGCCCGCCACGCCAGACATCGGCAACAACACCCACCGCCGCCAACACGGCAAACCCGACCGCAACCGCCGCCAGCGGGCTGACCGGCCGTGCCAACACCAATACCAACAGCGCCGCCAGCAGCGCCAGCGCGCCCGGCCACCTAAAACGCCGCAGCAGATGGCGCGGCTGGGCACGCCGCCACGGCAGGCTCGGCGCGATGCCCATCAGCAACACCAGCAGCAACAACTGCGGCACCACCACGGAGTTGAAATACGGCGCGGCGACGGTGATTTTCTGCTCCG
>NZ_JBFIII010000032.1 GCF_041601295.1 Immundisolibacter sp. | reverse complement strand
TTCGGTAAGTATTTCACCTCGGTTGCCTATGGCTTCAACGCCTTCACCGATGGCACGTATGCCGAGCACGTCAAGAAAGAGCGCTGGCTACAACCCATGTATTTGACCGGTGCCGAGAAGCCCAAAGGCGACATGTTCGAGCGCAACGGTGGTGCCATGTGGTGCTTCTCGCAGGAAGACCTGGCCCCACCGCGTAGCGCGGGCACCATTTTCAGCGGCTGTAATTACTTCCAGAGCGTCGATTTCGATGCCTATCTGTATATCCCTGGCCAGCGCCGGGTACGCAAGGCGCCGGAAATCGGTTTTTACGACAGCCCCGGGACTGGCTCCGATGGCCTGCGTACCGCCGATCAGCGCAACCTGTTTGCCCAGACCGGTGGCGAGGAGTGGTACGACTGGTCACCGCCAGTGCGTAAGGAGATGTATATCCCCTATAACAGCTACAAGCTGACCGACCCGCAGTACACGTTCAAGGACATCGTGCGCCCGGGCCATATCAACGCCGACCTCAAGCGCTACGAGTTACACCGGGTGTGGGTGATCGAGGGCAAGCTGAAGCCCGGTTTCCGCCATCTGGGGCCGCATCGCCTGGTGTATGTGGACGAGGACAGCTGGGCTGGTGCATTGGCGGACTTGTACGATGCACAAGGCAACTTGTGGCGTGTGTCCGAGGCCTATCTGATGAACTTCTACAATGTGCCGATGGTGCATTGGTGGGGCGATGACCATTCTGACTTGATCTCGGGTCGGCATGCTGGCGTGAATGGCTATTTCAACCATGGCGCCAGCCAGGGAACGCTGCCGCCTGATTTCTCGCCCAAGGGCAAGCCTGACGCGGCCATCATGACGCCCGCGGGATTGCGCAAACTGGGCGTGCGGTAGGGGGTACGTACGCGGAGGCATTCGGGCCAACCCAGGCTGCGGCGGGGCGCGCGTGGCGCGGCCCGCCGAACGGGAAGGCCGATAGCCTTGACCTTGGGACACCACCTGGGTTCGAGGGACAGAAAGACCATAATAAAGCCCAAACACTAGATGTCTAAATCAGCACCCCCCGCCGAGGGGGTGTCCTTATTTACGCGTGCGGCATCCAAGGGGGATTGCGTGTTACGAGTGGACGGATTTATGCAGCGGATCCAGCGTGCAGGGCTACTGCTGGCGATGCTTACTTCGCTTGCGACACTGGTTCCCGCGCGTGCGTGGGCGGATGACGCCGTGCCAGCAGCCACCGGGCCCAAGGTCGTCCACGCTTTGTTGTTGGACGCAACGCGGGTTGGCGAGCGGATCGTGGCCGTCGGCGAGCGCGGCATTATTCTGTATTCCGATGATGACGGTGTTCGGTGGCAGCAGGCGGCGGTGCCGGTGGATACCACGCTTACCGCGGTCGTCTTCGCTGACGCCACGCATGGCTGGGTGACCGGGCATGACGCGGTGATCCTGGCCACCGATGACGCTGGTGTCACCTGGACCACGCAATACCGTGACCCTGAGCTCGACGTGCCTTTGCTGGGCCTGTATTTCGATGATGCCACGCACGGTTTCGCCATCGGCGGTCGCGGCAATATATTTCGAACCCGCGATGGTGGGAAAACCTGGACCAACGAAGTCCTGATGACGCGGGACGAGTTTGACGGGCATCTGTTTGGGCTCGGCAAGTCTGAGTCCGGCAGCCTGTTTATCGCTTCCGAGCAAGGCGTCTTGTATCGGTCTGACGACGGTGGCGCCAACTGGTTGCAGCTGGACAGTCCCTATAACGGGTCTTTTTTCGGTGTCGCTTTCCCGGGCGCAGAGCGCGTGGTTGCCTATGCCATGCTCGGCAACATAGCGGTCAGCGACGACAACGGCCTGACGTGGCGCATGGTGTCTTCGGGTACCGACAAGTCGTTCATGTCCGGTACCGTCACGGCCGATGGCACGCTGCTGCTGGCTGGACTAGACGGCGCAATCGTCGCCAGCCGCGACGGCGGTAACACCTTCCAGTCATTGCCGCAGATTGATCGACGCAAGATTGCCCGATTGCTACCGACCAGGGACGGCGCCTGGTTGCTGTTTGGCGAGGGCGGTGTGCATCGCGTGAAGCTGGACGTCAACTAAGTATCCACGCTCAAGGTTTCCGGAGGGGGAATGTCTACGTCCACGTCTAAATACGCCGCCGCGATGGCCTCGGCCTCGTCCTGGCTAGCCGACCAATTGATTCGCTGGCGCGTCGTGCTGTTAGTGGTGCTTAGTCTTATTACGCTGTTTCTGGGTTACCACGCATCGTTTCTGAAGATGGATCCGGGGTTCACCAAGTCGATCCCGCTTGGCCACCCCTACATGCAGACCTATACCAAATACACTGACCAATTTGGTGGGGCCAACGTCATTATCGTCGCGTTGATGCAGAAGGAAGGTGACATCTTCAATGTCGAGTTTTTCAATACCCTGGAGAAGGCGACGCAGGATGTGCTGTTCATCAAAGGCGCGGATCGGTCTTCGGTGACTTCGCTGTTCACGCCTAATGTCGATTTCGTATTGGTGGATGAGGAAGGCTTTGTCGGTCACCGGGTAGTCGAGCCGGACTTCAAGCCAACGCAGGAAGAAATCGAGAAGGTCCGGAACAATCTGTTGGTGTCTCAGCATGTCGGGCGTTTGGTATCGCATGACTTTCGCGGCGCCCTGATCCGTGCGGAACTGGTAGACAACGACCCCAACACCGGGCAGCCGCTGGATTATACCGAGGTGGCCAAGGCGCTGGAGGACATACGCGAGCGGTATAGCAGTCCGAACGTGGATGTGCGGATCATCGGCTTCGCCAAATTCATCGATGACGTAATTCAGGGGGCTCTGGGGGTCGTCCTGTTTTTTGTGGTGGCGGTGGTCATTACCTTCATCATGCTCTATTTCTATTCCAATTCCTTCCAGATTACGACTTTGGCCATTTTGGTGGCGATTACCGCGGTAATCTGGCAGCTGGGCTTGGTGAAGATTCTCGGTTACGGCATCGATCCGTTGTCGATATTGGTGCCGTTCCTGATTCTGGCAATCGGCGTCAGCCACGCCATCCAGATGACCAACACCTGGAAGCTGGAAATCCTCAATGGCGCCGACTCTGTGGCCGCGGCGCGGGAGTCATTCAATAAGCTGTTTATCCCAGGTACCACGGCACTATTGGCTAATGCGGTCGGCTTTGCGGTGATCATGATCATCGATATCGACATCATTCAGGAACTGGGCATTACCGCCAGCATCGGTGTGGCGGTCATGATCGCCACCAACAAGTTCATGTTGCCGGTTTTGCTTTCCTACGCCAGCATGAATCCACGTACCGTCGAGCGTATCCGGACGCGGATACTGGTGCAGGAAAAGCCGTTTTTCCGCTTCCTGGCCAGTTTTGCGGATCGCAAGAAAGGCTCGGTGGTGATCGCATTGTCGGTAGTGTTGCTCGCGTTTGGCTGGTGGAAATGGCAGTCACTGGTGATTGGCGACAGCGAAGCAGGGGCGCCAGAGTTCTGGCCTGAAGCGGTTTATAACCAGGATATCGAGACCATCATCACGAATTTTCTGGTCGGAATCGACGAGCTGACAGTCATTGCAGAGATGCCGCGCGACGGGTGCACCACCTACAGCGTGATGAAAAACATGGACCGCTTCGTCTGGCATGTGGAGGGCGTCGAAGGAGTGCAATCCGTGGTGGCCCTGTCGTCGGTCATGAAGGACCGTAACGTTGGCAATAACGAAGGCCACATCAAGTTCTACGGCCTGCCGCGTACAGAGGCTGGATTGGGGTCGGCCATGCGCAATATCGAGTTGAACCAGAAGTTGTTCAACGACACCTGCGAGGCGATCCCGATCCGCATTTTCCTGTGGGACCACAAGGCGCCGACCCTGCAGCGGGTGGTCGCCGCGGTGCGAAGCTTCAAGGGCGAGGAAGGCGCACCGATAAGTTTCCGCCTGGCGTCCGGCCCGGCCGGCGTGATGGCGGCAACCAATGAGGCGGTGTCCCGCGCCGAAGCGGTGATGATGGCGGCCTTGTTCGTGGCCGTGGGCATCCTGTGCTACCTGACCTTCCTGTCGTGGCGCGCGTCCTTGTGCATCCTGTTGCCGTTGGCCTTGGTGTCCATTCTTGCCAATGCCGTGATGGTGATGCTCAACATCGGCCTGAAGGTGTCCACGCTGCCCGTCGTGGCGCTCGGCGTCGGCGTGGGTGTGGACTATGGTATCTACCTGTTCGCGCGCACCCAGGCCAACATTCGTCTGGGCCTGTCGCTGAAGGAAGCGTATTACCAGGGCCTTAAGCAGGCCGGTACGGCGGTGATCTTCACGGCGAGCACCATGAGTATCGGCGTCGCCACTTGGTTCTTCTCGGATCTGAAGTTCCAGTCCGATATGGGTGTGCTGCTGGCCTATATGTTCTTTGTGAATATGGTCGGAGCGGTCCTGCTACTGCCGGCCTTGGCCGCGTGGTTCATAGACGTTGACAAGGAGCGCCTGTCGACACGTGGCATGGCGCATTAGCGTTCGCGGTGAGCCCCCGTGTCGTGGGTGTCGAGCGGCCCGCGATCTGCGTGAGGATAGCTCCGTGGATTGCATGAGGGTGACTACTGGATGTTGTTTTGACTCCGCGGGGTCAGAACAGTGGAAAGCGTTGTGGCGAGTCTGGGTTTTGCCAACAACGAGAATGTGAGGCGGCAGGGGAAAAGGGCAGCGTCTTTCCGGGCTGACTTTTCGCTGTCACCGATGCCCTAGGCGATCCGACTTACGTTCGCCGACCTGCGCAAGCTCGTCGGGCGATAAGCGCCTTGAGTAAGGGCGCCCGCGTTGTGCCGCTCATAGGGTGCGATGCCGAGTCCTGGCGTTGATCGGCTTTGATTTATTTTCGCGTTCGGTGTCTTCCGGGCGGGGCTTGGTCCTGCGCAGGACCTTAGGAGGAGTCATGATGAGGACGAGGGATGCCCAGCGGGTTGCATCCTGCCGGCGGCTGGCTGGGTGCTTGGCGGTGTGGGCGGGATTGCTTGTCGCTTTGCTGCGACCGCTGCCAGGCTGGGCAGACATTATCCAACCGGCGGCCACTGGCCCGCGGGTTACCGACGCATTGTTCCTTGATGCAGCGCGGGTCGGCAATCGGCTGATAACGGTTGGTGAGTGGGGCATAGTCCTTTATTCCGATGACGAAGGGCTGAATTGGAAGCAGGCGGCGGTGCCTGTGGACATCACTTTGACCTCGGTGGTCTTTGCCGACGAGAAGCGAGGTTGGATCACCGGCCATGATGCGGTGATTCTCGCCACGGTGGATGGCGGCGAAACCTGGTCGTTGCAACACCGCGATCCGGACCTTGATGTGCCGCTGCTGAATCTGTGGTTTGCCGATGCACAGCGTGGTATTGCGGTAGGCGGCCGCGGCAATCTGTTCCGCACCGCCGATGGCGGGCAGACCTGGGAGCATCAGGCGCTTTTGACCGCCGATGAATTTGACGGGCATCTGTTCGCCGTTGGGCGAGGCGAAAGCGGCAGTCTGTTTCTGCCGTCGGAAAAAGGCGTTGTGTATCGATCAGATGACGCCGGGGCGAGTTGGCGTGAACTGAAGGCGCCGTACAACGGGTCTTTGTTCGGCGTGGTGTTTCCCGGCGCTGGGCGGGTAGTGGCGTTCGCCATGCTCGGCAATGTTGCCATCAGTGACGACAACGGCGAAACCTGGCGCATGGGCGAGACCGGAACCGATAAATCGTTCATGTCAGGCCAGGTCATGACAGATGGCGCGGTCCTTCTGGCAGGTCTCGATGGGGCCATCATGGCCAGTCAGGACCGCGCTGAGAATTTTGTGTCGCATGCCCTGGGAGACCGTATGAAGATCGCGCGCTTGTTGCCTACCCGCGACGGGCAATGGTTGGCGTTCGGTGAGGGCGGCATCCGTCGCATCACCCTGAATCTTCATTAAAAAGCAGCGCCCTAACTGCCTCCAGGAGAGAGTAATGCGGACGTCCAATTACGTCACAGTCATGGCGAGTGCATCCGAGTGGTTGGCCGATAGGCTGATTCGATATCGCTTAGGTTTGATGGTGTTTTTTCTTGTGGTTACGGCGTTTCTTGGATATCAGGCGTCGATGCAACGAATGGACCCGGGTTTTACCAAGTCCATTCCATTGTCCCATACGTACATGAAGACCTATGGGGAGTATACCGAGGCATTTGGTGGTGCCAACGTGATTATCGTCGCCCTGATGCAGAAGGAAGGAAACATTTTCAATGTCGACTTCTTCAAGGCGCTGGAGAAAGCGACTCAGGACGTGTTGTTCATCAATGGTGCGGACCGTGCATCCGTGACCTCGTTGTTTACGCCGAATGTGGATTTCGTTCTGGTCGATGAGGAGGGCTTTGTCGGTCACCGCGTGGTGGATGCAGATTTCAGGCCCACCGCCGAGAACATCGAGAAGGTCCATGACAATCTGTTGGTGTCCCAGCACGTCGGCCGGCTTGTATCGCACGATTTCCGCGGCGCCCTGATCCACGCCAGGCTTGTAGATAAGGACCCAGCTACCGGCGAGGTGCTGGATTACACCCGCGTGGCGGACACGCTGGAGCAAATCCGCGGCCGGTACAGCAACGATCAGATTGACGTACACGTTATCGGCTTCGCCAAGTTCATAGACGACATTATCGAAGGCGCGCTGGGCGTCATCATGTTTTTCGTCATCACGCTCGCGGTCACGTTCGTACTGCTGATCTTTTTCGCTGGATCGTGGAAGCTCGCCGTTGCAGCGATGGTCGTGTCATTGGTGGCAGTGGTTTGGCAGCTCGGCCTGGTCCATTTATTGGGCTATGGAATCGATCCACTGTCCATTCTGGTGCCGTTTCTGGTACTGGCAATTGGCGTCAGCCATGCGGTGCAGATGACCAATGCGTGGCGACTCGGGATTGTCGCGGGGATGGATGGACCGACGGCAGCCAAGGACGCCTTCAACAAGCTGTTTATTCCCGGCGCCACGGCGCTTATCTCCGACGCGGTCGGGTTCGCCGTCATCATGATTATCGACATCGATATCATTCGAGAGCTGGGTATTACCGCCAGCATCGGCGTTGCCGTGATGTTGCTCACCAACAAATTCATGCTGCCGATAATACTGTCGTATCTGCGCTTCAATGAAGCTGAGCAAGCCCGCGCAAAGCGCTCTGCCGAAGGTGCGGACCATCCGATCTGGAATTATATGGCCCGCGCCACGCGGCCTGGTCCGGCTGCGGCAATCATCGTTGTCAGTCTGGTGCTGGTCGGTTTCGGCGCGTCGCGTACGTCCCACCTTATTGTGGGTGATTCGGAGGCCGGGGCTCCGGAATTGTGGCCGGCTGCCCGCTATAACCAGGACATCGATGTCATTGTCGATAATTTCAGCATCGGCATTGACGAGCTAACGGTGATCGCCGAGTCGCCACGTGATGGCTGTACCACCTATGGCGTAATGGAAACCGTCGCCCGCTTTGTCTGGGTCATGCGTAATGTCGAGGGAGTGCAGTCGGTGACCACCCTGTCGTCGGTGATGAAAGACCGCAACGTTGGCAACAATGAGGGTCACCTCAAATTCTATGGTCTGCCGCGCGCGTCTTATGGCCTCGGTTCGGCAATGCGTAATATCGAATTGAACCAGCAACTGTTCAATGACTCCTGCGAGGCCATGCCCGTACGTATTTTCCTCAAGGATCACAAGGCCCAGACCCTGGCGCGGGTCGTCAAAGCGGTGAAGGAATTCAAGGTGCCCACGGAGGGCGACGGAGCCCAGGTGAGGCTGCGGCTGGCATCCGGCCCGGCCGGCGTGATGGCCGCCACCAATGAGGCGGTGAGAAGCTCGGTTCTGACGATGGACGTCATCCTGTTCGTCGCCATTTTTCTGTGTTGCTTTTTCACGTTCTTCTCGTGGCGGGCAGCGCTGTGCGTGATGCTGCCGCTGCTAGGGGTTTCGATCTTCGCCAACGCAGTGATGGTGTTCCTGAATATCGGCCTGAAGGTGTCGACACTGCCGGTGCTGGCCTTGGGTGTTGGCGTAGGTGTGGACTACGGCATTTATCTGGCCGCTCGGGCCTTCTTCCACATGCGCGAAGGCATCGATATCGAGACCGCGTTCCAGAAATCCTACCGAGAGGTCGGCACAGCCGTTATGTTCACCGCTGTGACCATGAGTTTCGGTGTGGCCCTGTGGTATTTTTCGGCCCTGAAGTTCCAGTCCGACATGGGTGTGCTGCTGGCCTATATGTTCTTTGTCAACATGCTGGGTGCGATGGTGCTGATGCCGGCAATTACGCGTTTCCTGATTGGCCGCGGCGGTGCGCACTCCATGCCGCCTGCCCGGAGCGCTGGCTAGCTTGATCAAGATATATATACCTAAGGTCAAGGTATGGCAGACTATTTCCGTTATCGGTGAAGGGTTCTCGGCATTGAAGGCGGGCCCGGGGGACGGTACCCCACACGCCACAAGGTATCTAGACGCTTTAACTTGAAGGGGACGGGTTATGGGAATACCAACGCAGCGATGGACTATTCTGGTGCTGGCCGCCATTCTGGCTGGTACTACGGGCGCGAGCCGCGCCGTCGATTTCAAAATCGGCGACATGCAGGCGGCCTTTGACACCGACTTGACGTATGGCTTGAACTGGCGCATGCAACCGCCGGACAGCAAAAATCTGGGGCCGTACGGCAACCGGCGGCTGTTCAATGACAAGTACGACATTTTTTCGAACCTGATCAAAGGGTCGCACACCTTCGAGGTCAGGGGCGACAGCTACGGTGGCCTGCTGCGTGGCAACTGGTTCTATGATTTCGAGATGGCCAACCAGCCTCTTCCCGAGGCGGCGGAAAATCGCGCCAAGCAGCACGGCGACATCACCGATGCCTACGTCTACAAGCGCTTTCTGGCCGACCAGTCCCTGTCTGTGCGGCTTGGGAAGCAGGTGATTTCCTGGGGTGAGAATACCTTCATCCAGGGCGCCATCAACGACATCAACACGGTCGACATTTCCAAGCTGCGCACGCCGGGCGCGGACCTGAAGGACGCCTTCGTTGGCACGCCTGCCATTGACGTTTCCTTGAACTTTCTGGAGAACTACACGGTCGAGGCTTTTTACCTGTTCGCCTTTGATGAGGTCAAAGTCGATCCGGTAGGTGGTTTTTTCTCGGGCCTGGATGCCATTTCGGACGGCGGCGGTTTTCCTACCACGGTGACGCCCGGACCGCCATTCTTTAATCCTCGTCCTCGCTGCTTCGCGCCGGACGGTGGCGTCTGTGACCTTCTTGGTGGATTTTTAACACGCGCGCCCGACAACCTTGGGAGCAACAGCGGGCAGTGGGGAATCGCACTGCGCAAGTTCATCCCGAATTTCGGCAACGGTGGTGAGGTAGGTATCTATTACCTGAATCTGCACGATCACCTGCCGATGCTCTCGGGCATAGTCGGCACCGGCAAGTTCGTGGTCGATTACCCCGAAGATATTGAGCGTATGGGCGTTTCGTTCAACACCAATGTGGCGAGCCTGGCCATTGGCGGCGAGTTCTCTTATCGGCGTAATGCCCCGCTGCAAATGACCTTGCCGCTGGTGCTGGCGGGGCCGCCTGGGGGGCCATTCGCACCGTACTTCGCGGCGGCGGGATTGCCGATCGGAACACACGTGAAGGGCTACGAGGACATTGAGCGCTATCAGGTTCAACTCACAGCGCAGAAGAACTGGGGTGTGCTGCATTGGGCCCACGCAGATGCCGCCGGCACGATTGGCGAGATTGCCTGGGGCTGGATCGGAGGCCTGCCGTCCCTGGTCCCGCTTGGTGGGCCCCTTGGCGTCCAAGCGAACCCGCTCGGGGGTTCTAACACGCTTTATAACGTTTTCGAGCCGCACGTGAGCAAGGATTTTGGCAAGCTGGTGGTCCGCCACAGCATGACCTACCAGGCGGCGCTGTTCAACCTGATCGCATTGGAGCCCAATTTCGCCTTCTCGTGGGACTTCCACGGCTATTCCAACGAACTGGGCGGCGCCAAGCTGGTGGTTGAAGGCCGCAAGGCGTTCACGGCAGGCCTCGGCTTTGATTACGGCGGTGGGCAGTGGAAGGGTTCGATCGCCTACACCACGCTGTGGGGTCCGGATAACAAGGTCAACGGCGCGGGTGGCCGCTACAACGGCAGCAATGACCGCGACTTCATGTCGCTGAGCGTGAGCTATTCGTTCTGAGCGACTCTGCCCGAACCAAGTTACCTGGAGATAACGCAATGACCCTTTTCAACCATCGCACACTGCGCCTGGCCGGCGCAGGGTTGCTGGGGCTGGCTCTAGCCGGGTCGGCCTGGGCCAAGCTGAGCGACGAGGAACTGTCCCAGTTGGGCATGACCGGCACGCCATTGACACCGGTCGGCGCAACCCGTGCCGGCAACGAGGCCGGCACCATTCCGGAATGGACGGGTGGTCTGAAGGCGCCGCCGGCCAACTTCCAGCCCGGCGGGACCTGGGTGGATCCGTTCCCGGAAGACAAGGAACTGTTCACGATCACGGCGCAGAACTATCAGCAGTATATGGACAGCCTGCTGCCCGGCCAGGTCGCGATGTTCAAGCAGTATCCGGATAGTTTCCGGATGCATGTCTATCCGGCCCGACGCAGCGCGAGCCAGCCCGACTGGTGGTACGAGAACACCAAGGTGCAGGCAAAACACATCGCGATTTGCGCCGCCTACGCCGAGCGCAACCAACTGTGTCTGGACAATATGCAACCGGGCGGCGGCGTGCCCTTCCCGATTCCCAAGAGCGCGGAGGAGCTCGGCTGGAACTCCCTGCTCGGCCACTACACCGGCACCACGGTGGACGCGGCCAGTAATGGCGCCCTGGTCGATGCGCTGGGCAACCGCACCGACGTGCTCATGCGCTCGCGTGAATACTGGCCGTATTTCGTGCCGGCGGACAAGCGGGAATCCAACGAGTGGTTCACCCAGTGGGGTGGGGCGATCTTGTGCGACTCGTGGAACATCATGCAGCCCCCGCGCTCATCCGGCCTCGTGTTCGGCGGCTGCAACTATGCCGAGAACGTAGATTTTCAGGTGTATTTATACATTCCTGGTCAGCGACGGGTGCGCAAGGCGCCGGAAATCGGTTTCCACGACAGCCCGTCGTTTGCATCCGATGGCCAGCGCACCGTGTCCTCGCGCTGGATGTGGTGGTTCGGTGGCGCTGAGCCGCGCCACAATTACACCTTTGCAAAGGGCAAGGAAGCTTATATCCCCTACAACTCGTACAAGATTGTCGATCCCAACCTGAGTTGGGAAGACATTTATGGCAAGAAACACATCAACCAGGATTTGCTGCGTTACGAGCTGCACCGGGTGTGGACAATTGACGGTGAACTGAAGCCCGGCTTCCGGCATCTTTACAAGCGGCATGTGGCGTACTTCGACGAGGACACCTGGATGGGTGTCGCCTACGAGGCCTACGATGCCAAGGACCGCCTATGGCGGGTGGGTGAACAGTACAACCTCAGCATTTACGACAAGAACCTGATGCGCCCGATGGGCGATGTACAGGTCGACCTGATCAACGGGCGTTATACGACGTTCCCGTACTGGCATGTGCAAGCAGGCAAGGAGACCGGTCTGGGCATGCCCAAGTTCGAAAACTTGGGTGAGTCTACGATTGACCTGTCCATCATGACGCCGCAGGGTCTGCGCAAATTCGGCACGCGGTAGCAGACCGCCGGCAAGGCTTGTGTTTTTTAGCGCTCGGTGGGCTCTGTGGCCCGCCAAGCGCTTTTTTTTTGAAGTTCCGCAATTCTGGCAAAGGGTGTGTTGATGTTGCGTCGTGTCGCTGGCTTGGCGCTGGCCTTGTTCTGCTGGGTTGGCCCAGCGCAGTCGGCTCCGGTGGCCCAAGCCGCGCTGAAAGTCCCCCTTGCTACGAAGGTGGTATTTCTTGGCCTGGCACGTGCCGGCGAGCGGGTGGTGGCGGCAGGCGAACGGGGCATCGTCATCTATTCGGACAACGCCGGCGCCAGTTGGACTCAGGCCGATGTGCCGGTACGCGGCACGCTGACCGCGCTGACCTTTATCGACCCGCGCATTGGCTTCGCGGTTGGCCATGACGCGGTGATCCTGAAGACTGTTGACGCCGGCGCCAGTTGGTCGCTGCTCAATTTTGAGCCGGAGTCGCAGAACGTGATGCTGAATGTGCATTTCCGCGACGCGCGCACCGGCTGGGTGACGGGCAGCAATGGCCAGCTATGGACCACCCACGACGGCGGCGCGAACTGGGACCGACAAACGCTTGCGGTCGAAGACTGGTACCAGAACCATATTTTTGACCTCGCGTGGTTGCCCGACGGGACTATCCTGGCCGTGGCCGAAAAGGGGGTCTTGTACCGTTCCATAAGCGGCCAACGCGATTTCATGCCGATTGACTCGCCGTATGAGGGATCCTTCTTCGGCGCGTTGACCTTCCCGGCGGGTCGGATGTTGATCTTTGGCATGAACGGCCATGCTTTCGTCACGGATGACGATGGCACGTCATGGCAGCGCGTTGTTACCAATACCCAACAGTTCCTTTTGAGTGGCAGTCTGCTTGCCGATGGCTCGGCGCTGCTGGTTGGAGGTGGCGGCACGCTGCTATGGCTGCGGCCAGACGCGTTAACGGTACAAGCGGCTCGGCCCCTGGACCGCATCGGATTTACGGCGGCCTTGCCGGCTGGTGACGATCTTTATATTGCAACCGCCGCCGGTGGCGTGCGCAAGTTGCCGCTGGCTCAGATATTCAAGTGACCGCCGACGGCAAGCGGTTATCCACAGGCACGTAAGGCAATCGGTCCCATGGCAGCAGATGTAGGTTACGGCGCGGGCCTGGAAAGGTTTTCCGCCGCGATTTCCGGGTTTTTAATCGGGCGCAGGGTTTGGGTACTGGCGCTCACCCTGGCGCTCACAGCATTTCTGGGCTACCAGGCGGCCAATCAGCGGCTTGACCCCGGGTTCGACAAGTCGGTGCCCTTGTCGCACTCGTACATGAAAACCTACACCAAGTACAAGCCCGAGTTCGGAGGCTCGAACACCATCACAGTGTTCGTCGCCGACCGCAGCGGTGATATGTTCAACCCGGCCTTTTTCAAGGTTCTCGAGCAGGTGACCCAGGAGATCCTGGTCATGGACGGCGTGGATGCCCGCACGGTGACCTCGCTGTTCACCCCAAACGTCAATTTCGTAGCGGTGACCGAGGAAGGGTTCACCGGTTCGCGCATTGTTCCGGCGGATTTTCAGGCCACCGAAGCTGGGCTGCAGGAGGTCAGGGAAAACCTGTATCGCTCCGACGAGATCGGTCGAACGGTAGCCAAGGATTTCTCCGGTGCACTGGTCATTGCAGAGTTGATCGAGCGCGATCCCGCCACCGGGGTCAAGCTCGACTATCGCGAAGCGGCACGCAGGCTGGAAGCGCTGCGTGTGAAATACGAAGGCGAAGGCTTCGACATTGGCATCATCGGTTTCGCGACCTTCATTGGTGACATCATCGAGGGCGCGCTCGGCGTCATTCTGTTCTTCGCGATTACGCTGGCGGTGACCTTCGTACTGCTGATCTTCTTCGCCGGATCGTGGAAGCTGGCGCTGGCGGCAATCTCGGTATCTCTGGCAGCGGTGGTCTGGCAACTTGGATTGGTCAAGCTGTTGGGCTTCGGCGTTGATCCGCTATCCATTCTGGTGCCCTTTCTCGTGCTGGCCATCGGTGTCAGTCACGCGGTGCAGATGACCAATTCCTGGCGCCTTGGAGTCATTGCGGGCATGGACGCGCCAAGCGCAGCGAAGGATGCCTTCAACAAGCTGTTTATTCCCGGTGCCACTGCGTTGATTTCTGATGCGGTAGGTTTTGCCGTCATTATGGTGATCGATATCGACATCATCCGTGAGCTTGGCATTACTGCCAGCATAGGTGTTGCCGTGATGTTGCTCACCAACAAGTTCATGTTGCCAGCGCTCCTTTCTTACATGCGTCTGAATGAGCGGGAGATTGCCCGAGCGAAGCTGTCCACCGAGGGTGACGACCATCCCGTCTGGAATTTGTTGACACGCGCCAGCCGGCCTCGCCCGGCTATGGCTATCGTCGGGGTGACCATTTTCCTGGTCGCTTTCGGGTCCTGGCAGACGAAAAGTCTTATCGTTGGCGACTCGGAAGCCGGCGCGCCAGAGTTCTGGCCGGATGCCCGTTACAACCAGGACACTCAGGCTATCGTCAGCAAGTTCACGGTTGGATTGGACGAGTTCGTTGTAATGGCGGAATCGCCTAAGGACAGCGCATGCGTGGACTACGGCGTGATGTCAACGATTGACGATTTTGTCTGGCAAATGCGCAATGTGCCAGGCGTGCGGTCGGTGAAATCGCTGACTCAGGTTGTGCGCGAGCGCAATGTCGGCAATTACGAGGCGAATCCAAAATTCCTGGGTTTGCCGCGCAACGAGCAGATGATTTCCGCCAATATCTACCGGGTCGAGATGTCGCAGCGGCTGTTCAACAACGATTGTACGGTGATGCCAGTAACCATCTATCCGGTCGATCACCAAGCGCACACGCTGGATCGCATAGTCCTGGCGATTCGGGCCTACGACAAGGCCAACACAAACGACGACGTCACGTTCCGGATGGCGATGGGAAATGCCGGTATCTGGGCAGCCACCAACGAGGCGGTCAAAGATTCCGTGCTGACCATGGACTTGATCCTGTTCGCGGCGATCGCGGCATGCTGTTTCTTTACTTTCTTCTCCTGGCGGGCGGCACTTTGCGTGATGCTGCCGCTGGTCGCGGTATCGATTTTCGCCAATGCAGTGATGGTGTTTCTCAACATTGGACTGAAGGTATCGACATTGCCGGTTTTGGCCTTGGGGGTTGGTGTCGGAGTGGACTACGGTATCTATTTATTTGCCCGTGCGTACGTGCATTTGCGTGAGGGCATGGATGTTGAATCCGCGTTCCGCCTGTCCTACAGGGAGGTGGGAACAGCGGTGGTGTTCACAGCGGTCACCATGAGCTTCGGGGTCGCTCTATGGTATTTCTCCGCGCTCAAGTTCCAGTCGGACATGGGCGTGTTGCTGGCGTACATGTTCTTCGTGAACATGGTGGGTGCGGTAGTGTTGATGCCCGCAATTACTCGCTTCCTGATAGGCAGGGTGCGCGCCGTTCCGGCTTGATCCTTGCCAGTGCGTTGCAACGTTTCTTAAAAGATAGGGAGGGACAAGGTATGTGTGGAGAGATTGCCAAACTCGGAGCCGTTGTCGGCCTGGCATTGACGATGGCTTCCGCGGCGTGGGCCAGGATCACGCCCGACGAGGCCGCCCAGCTCGGCCTCACCGGTACGCCACTGACCCCGGTCGGCGCAGAGCGCGCCGGTAATGCCGACGGCAGCATTCCTGAGTGGACCGGCGGCATCGAAACACCGCCGGCCACCTTCAAGTCCGGCGGGCCGTGGGTCAATCCGTTTCCGGACGACAAACCGCTGTTCACCATCACCGCTCAGAACTATGCGCAATATCAGGACAAGCTGCTGCCCGGACAGGTGGCCATGTTCAAGCAGTATCCGGGCAGTTTCCGGATGCACGTCTATCCGACGCGGCGCAGCGCGTCGTTCCCTGACTTCGTCTACGAAGCGACTAAGCGCCAGGCGCTGGCCGCCGAGCTGTGCCCGGGCTGGGACACCAAGGGCGCGGTCTGCCTAGTGAACCATGTCGACGGTGGCGGTTATCCGTTCCCAATTCCGGAAAATGCGTTCGAGGTGGGTTGGAACCACTACCTCGCCTATCAGGGGCAGGCAATCGAGGGTTTTATGAACGCGCCGTTGATTGACGCGCTGGGCAGTCGGGTTGATGTGATCATGGAGCAGTGGCAATCCTACATGTGGTGGGTGCCGGCCGCCGAGCGTCCGACTGGCGAATGGTTTCACCGCAGTGGTGGGCCGCTCTTGTGCGACGCATTCCAGATCAAGCAGCCGCCGCGCCAGTCGGGCCTGATTGGTGGAGGCTGCAACTTCGCCCAGGAATTTGATTTTCAGGCTTATCTGTATGTGCCGGGGCAGCGACGGGTGCGCAAGGCACCTGAAATCGGCTTCCAGGACAGTCCTTCGTTCGGTTCGGACGGCCAGCGTACGGTCACCTCGCGTTGGCAGTGGTGGTTCGGTGGCAAGGAGTCGCGCCACGATCTGAAGCTTAATGGCAAGAAGGAGCGCTTCGTACCGTACAACTCCTACGCCCTTGCTCAGGAGAACGCTACACCTGAGGAGTTATTCGGGAGGCGGCACGTCAATTCGGACCTGATCCGCTACGAGCTGCACCGGGTGTGGGAGCTCGAGGCGACGTTGCGACCGAGTTCCCGGCATTTATACAAACGCGTCGTTTCGTACATGGATGAGGACACCTGGCACGGCATGGGGCACGAGGCCTACGATGCGCGCGACCGGCTTTGGCGCATGGGCGAGGGTTACGTGCTGAACCTATATGACAGCCGCTCGATGCTCATCTGGGGAGACCAGTTGGTCGACCTGGTCAACGGTCGCTACACCACCTTCTTCGGTTGGTACGGCAACCTTGGCATGGGGCAGCCGAAGGTTGGTCTGCTCAAGGATTCGACCCTCAATGCGGAAATTTTCACGCCGCAGGGTATGCGCAAATTCGGTACACGGTAACCATATGGCGCCCCCCCGATGAGTGACGCGGGGGCACGGGCCTTCGTTCCCGTGGGCATAGCAGTGCTCACGGTCAGCGACAGCCGCGGCCTGGAGCAGGACAACTCTGGCCGCGTGCTGGTCGAACGGCTCTCGGCAGCCGGGCATCGACTCGCCGGCCGGGCCATCCTGCCGGATGACATTTACCGGATCCGCGCCCAGGTCTCGGCCTGGATTGCTGATCCGGCGGTGCAGGTGGTGCTGACCACCGGCGGCACCGGCCTGACCGGCCGGGACGGCACACCGGAGGCGGTGGTGCCGCTGCTGGATAAGCACATCGACGGTTTCGGCGAGGTGTTCCGCGCCTTATCCCTGGACGAAATCGGTGCGTCCACCATCCAGTCGCGCGCTGTTGCCGGGGTAGCCAATGGCACCTACATTTTCTGTCTGCCGGGCTCCTCGGGCGCCTGCCGCACGGCTTGGGATAAGCTGATCGCCCCGCAGCTCGATTACCGCACCCGGCCCTGCAACCTGGTGGAATTGATGCCGCGGCTGCTCGAGCGCTGATCGCTCGTCCTTAAACTGATTACGAGGAGCTGCGCGTGAATGGATTGACCAGTAGCGAAGTTGAGCAGCTGCGGCTGCGGCTTGCCCAGGAGCACGCCGATCTGCGCCAGGAGGTAACCGCCGAGCTGGAACGCAGTGAGCAGGGGCGGTACCTGGAACTGGCGGGCCGCGTCCACGACCGGGGTGACGAGTCGGTGGCCGATCTGCTGGCCGACCTGGAACTGGCTGCTCTGGATCGTCATGTCCATCGCGTGCGTCTGGTGGAGGCCGCGCTGGCCGCTATCGAGCGGGGGCGTTATGGCTTGTGTCGGGCGTGTGGCGTACAGATCGGCAGCGGTCGTCTGCATGCCGAGCCGGCCGCCGAGCGATGCCTGGAATGTCAGACCACGGCCGAGCAGGGACGGCACGCACCCACGCTGTGAGCCGCCCTCGGTGACCGGTCAGGCGATGCGCCTCAGTGCTGTGGAAGGTGACATCGCCCGGCTGTCGGTGGAGGCTATTGTCAACGCGGCCAATGCCTCGCTGCTGGGCGGTGGTGGCGTGGACGGTGCCATTCATCGGGCCGCCGGGCCGCAGCTGCTGGAGGAGTGCCGCACGCTGGGTGGCTGCGCCACCGGTGACGCCAAACTGACTGCGGGCTATGGGCTGCAAGCGCGGTATGTCATTCACACCGTTGGTCCGGTCTGGCAGGGCGGGACGGCCGGTGAAGACGCGTTGCTGGCAAGTTGTTACCGGCGCTGCCTTGAACTGGCCGCTGCGCATGCTGTGACGAGCATTGCTTTTCCTGCGATCAGCACTGGCGCCTACGGTTTTCCATTAGCGCGGGCGACCGACATTGCCGTCGCTACAGTGTCGGCAGTCATCGCTACCCAGCCGGCGATTACCCGAGTGCAGTTCGTTTGTTTCAGCCGCGAGGTACTGGCGCTGTATCGGCAGGTGCTGGCACGGACCGACCATGACTGAGTGGCCGCAGCGGCCCCAGGTAGCTGTCGGCGTGTTCGTATTCGATGCAAGCGGTCGCGTGCTGCTGATTCAGCGCGGTCGGTCGCCCGGCCAGGGCCTGTGGTCGGTGCCCGGTGGCAAGGTGGAGTGGGGCGAGGCGGTGACTGACGCCTGCCGGCGTGAGGTGCGCGAGGAAACCGGCGTCGAGGTGACCCTCGGTCCGCTGGTGACCTGGATCGAGCGCATGGACAGCGCACACCATTACGTGATCCTCGATTTTCTGGGCACGCCGGTGCGCGACCCTATCCTGCCAAGGGCCGGCGACGATGCTGCTGATGCACGCTGGATGACTGACGATCAGTTGCTGCAGGTGCCGTTGACCGAAGGCTTGCTGCCGGTGCTTGAGCAGGCGCGTGCCCTGCTCAGGCGATGAGGGTTTTGCCGCTGGCGCCCGGGATTTCCCGGACCAGGCGTGGTACCAGATAGCCCGGCAGCCTTGCCCGCATGGCGTTAATCAGCGCCTCGCCTGAGGCCTGCGGAACGTCGAAATGTGCCGCCCCCTGCACCCGGTCGAGCAGGTGCAGGTAGTAGGGCAGCACGCCAATGCCATGCAGACGCTCGCTGAGGGCGATCAGCGTATCGGCATTGTCGTTTACGCCGCGCAGCAGCACGGCCTGGTTCAGCAGGGTCACCCCGCTGTGGGTCAGGCCGGCAAGCGCCGCCGCGACATCGGCATCGATCTCCGCCGGGTGATTGGTGTGTAGCACCAGAACCTTGCGTAGCGACAAGGGCGCCAGCCAGCGAAGCAGGGCGGCGTCCACGCGCTGTGGCAGTACCACTGGCAAGCGGCTGTGGATGCGCAGCGTGTGGATGTGCGGGATTGCTGCCAGGCGCTGCGCGAGGGCGGCCAGGCGCAGGTCGCCAAGCGTGAGCGGATCGCCGCCACTTAGAATTACCTCGCCGATGCTGGCATCGGCAGCGATTGCGGCCAGTGCCGGCTCCAGTCGCGAGCCGCCCGCGTGGGCATCGGCGTATGGGAAGTGACGCCGGAAACAGTAGCGACAATGTATGGCGCAAGCACCGGTAGCAATCAGCAGCGCCCGCCCGTGGTATTTTTTGAGCAAGCCCGGCACCGGTTGGGTCGCCGCCTCGGCCAGTGGGTCGGCGCTGAAACCGGGCTGGGGTTCGCATTCGACATCCAGCGGCAGCACCTGTCGCAGCAGCGGATCGGCGGCATCGCCTGCGGCGATCCGCGCCAGATACGGCGCCGGCACACGCAGCGGGAACAGCGCTGCGGCACGCCGGGCCGCCGGCAGCAGGTGGTCTGGCAGACTCAGCGCCCGCAACAGCTGGGCCGGATCGCAAATGGCCTGCGCGAGCAGCCTTTGCCACGGCGCCTGTGCGCTGGCCGCCGCGGCCGGAATCGACATGCGTGCTCCCCTGAATAACGTTTAAACGAGGCAATTATGGCGTCTTACAGCACCAACGAATTTCGCGCCGGGCTCAAGGTCATGCTGGACGGTGACCCCTGCGACATCATTGAAAACGAGTTCGTAAAGCCCGGCAAGGGCCAGGCCTTCAACCGGGCGCGCTTGCGCAACCTCAGGACTAACAGGGTTTGGGAACGCACGTTCAAATCCGGCGAGACCATCGAGGCGGCCGACGTGGTGGATACGGAAATGCAGTTCCTGTACGCCGATGGCGAATCCTGGTGCTTCATGAACCCGACTTCCTTCGAGCAGGTGCATGCCGGTGCATCGGCCGTTGGCGACAAGGCGCAATGGCTCAAGGAACAGGACAACTGCACGGTGACCTTGTGGAATGGCGAGCCGATTGTCGTGGCGCCGCCCAATCACGTGGTGATGAGGGTGACTTACACCGAGCCGGCTGTGCGCGGCGACACCAGCAGTGGCGCGACCAAGCTGGCGACGCTCGAAACCGGCGCCACGGTGAAGGTGCCGCTGTTCGTGGAGATCAATGACCTGTTGCGGGTAGACACCCGTACCGGGGACTACGTCTCCCGCGTCAAGGAGTAATTTGAGCGCGTCCGCGCAGCAGGGCGGCGACTGGCGGCCCGGGGCGAGCCTGGACACGCTGCGTATGCGGGCTGCCCTGCTGGCGGACATTCGGGCCTTTTTTGGGGCTCGGCAAGTGCTGGAGGTCGACACGCCGTTGCTGGGGCTGGCGCCGACCAGTGACCCGCATCAGCATTGTCTCGCCGTGCCGGTGCCAGATGTCGGGGCGCGTTACCTTCAGCCGTCTCCGGAATTCGCCATGAAGCGGCTGCTCGCCGCCGGGGCCGGGAACATCTACCAGATAGGCAAAGCCTTTCGCGCCGGCGAGCACGGTGCGCGTCACCGGATCGAGTTCACGCTGCTGGAGTGGTACCGGATCGATTTCGATTACCGGGCGTTGATGAATGAGGTCGAGGCGCTGGTCTGTGGTCTGCTGAACCGGCCCGCGGCGCGTGTGCAAAGCTACGGCGAGCTGTTCGAGCGGTATGTCGGGCTGGACCCGTTGTCGGCGACTGACGCCCGCTTGTGGCGGCGCGTGGCTGCTGCGGGCATAGAGCCGTCGCCGACTTTGCAGGCCGCCGGGCGCGATGCCGCGCTGGACATTCTGCTGACCGGTCTGGTCGAGCCTGCCCTGGCGTCACTGGGCGTGGTTTTTGTATATGACTACCCAGCAAGCCAGGCGGCATTGGCCCGGCTGCGCCCGGATCAGCCGGCGCTGGCCGAGCGCTTCGAGCTATACGTGGATGGCCTCGAGCTGGCCAATGGATTTACCGAACTGGCCGACGCTGGCGAGCAGCGCCGTCGCTTCGAGGCGGATAACCATATCCGGCAAGCGAACGGACTCCCGCAGGTACCGCTTGATGAGCAATTGTTGGCTGCGCTGGGGCATGGTTTGCCGGACTGCGCGGGCGTTGCGCTGGGATTCGATCGCCTGCTGATGGTGGCGGCAGGGCTGGGCGACATCCGGGCAGCGCAGGCCTTTGCCGATTAATTGGCGGTCCGCGAAGTCCAGAATGGACTTATTCGGGCCTGAATCAGTACTCGTAGTCGAAAGCCACCACGCTGTCCTCGAAGCTGCCGTCGAGCAGGGGCCCGATGTCCTGGGCGATCGCCACGTGTTCGGGGGACGGCAGGTAGCGGTCGCGCGATGCGGCGTCGCGAAAATCCATCGAGAAGCCATAGTTGAAACCGCGGTTGATGCCTTCCGGACTCGAATACGGGCCGCCGCTGAAGCTCAGCAAGCCGTCGAAACTGTCGACCATGGCGCCGAAGCGGTCGAACAGGGCCTTGGTTTCCGTGTCCACGCCGGGCTTGAGCCTGACCATCACCATGTGTCGAATCATTGCGTTGCTCCGGATAGCAGGTTGGGCCAGCGTGTAGAATGCCGGCAAATTTTGAGGCCGGTCGCGCATGCGGCCGGGGCAGTTTGCCACAGCGCCCGATGTGTTGAGCGGGCGGTTTACGCGACGACAAGAAACATTCCATGACTGTGTTGGTGGGGGTGCTGCGCGAGCGCGCGAGCGGTGAGTGTCGCGTGGCGGCGACGCCGGAGTCGGTCAAGAAATTGCTGGCACTGGGCGTGCAGGTTTGCGTTGAAACCGGTGCCGGTGAAAGCGCCCGCTATGCAGATCGCGCGTATACCCAGGCCGGTGCCCGCGTGGTGGGCGCGTCCGAGGTTTTCGACTCGGACGTGCTGCTCGCGGTCCGCCGGCCGGACGGTGAGCAGGTGGCCGCCATGCGCCCGGGTGCGCTGCTGGTGGGTTTCATGGAGCCGCACGCGGGTGGGCTGGATACGCTGGCGGACGCCGGCCTGAGCGCGCTGTCCGTGGAGCTGATCCCGCGCATCTCTCGCGCTCAGGGCATGGATGCGCTGTCCTCGCAGGCCAATATCGCCGGTTACCGGGCGGTGCTGGAGGCGAGTCTCCATTACCGGCGTTTCCTGCCGTTGATGATGACCGCTGCCGGCACGGCCAAACCGAGCCGGGTGGTGGTGCTGGGCGTCGGCGTGGCGGGCTTGCAGGCGATCGCCACTGCGCGACGTTTGGGAGCGCAGGTGGAAGCTTTTGATGTGCGCCCGGAAACCCGTGAGCAGGTGCTGTCCCTGGGTGCCAGGTTCATCGACATTGACCTCGGGGAGAGCGGCGCCGGGGCAGGGGGATACGCCCGCGAGTTGACGCCCGACGCTCAGCGCCGCCAGCAGGAACTGCTGGGCGAGCGTCTGCAAGCGGCCGACATCATTATTACCACGGCGCTGATACCCGGCCGCCTGGCGCCCGTGCTGGTGCCCGAGGCCGTGGTGGCGGGCATGCGGGCGGGTTCGGTGATCGTCGATCTGGCGGCGGCCAATGGCGGCAACTGCCCACTGACCGAGGTCGACCGGGTGGTGGAAAAACACGGCGTGACGCTGGTCGGTTTTACCGACCACCCTTCGCGGGTCGCTACCGACGCCAGCGCCTTCTACGCCAGAAACGTACTGAACCTGCTGGCACTCGTGCTCAGGCAGGACGCCGCCGGCACTACGCTGGTGCTCGATACCGAAGATGAAATCATTGCTGCCGCGTTGGCCGTGCACGCCGGCGCGGTGCGGTTTGTGCCGTAGACCTAGCGCCGTACAGGTTGGAGTAATAACACCATGACCGCGATTGTCGTTTCGCTGTATATTTTTGTACTTGCCTGTTTTATCGGCTACCAGGTGATCTGGGGCGTGACACCGGCCCTGCACACGCCGCTGATGTCGCTGACCAATGCCATCTCCGGCATCATCATCGTCGGCGCCATGCTGGTGACCGGCTTTCACGAGGCCGACGGCCTGACCCGCGGCATTGGCTTCGTGGCGGTGGTGCTGGCCTCAATCAACATTTTCGGCGGCTTCCTGGTTACCCAGCGCATGCTCGCCATGTTCAAGAAGAAACCATAAGCATGGGCGCAAGTGCCTTGGCCGTGGCGTATCTGCTCGCCGCGGTGTTGTTCATTCTCGGTCTGAAGGGCCTGGCGTCGCCGCGCACGGCGCGAGCGGGCAACTTCTACGCCATGGCCGGCATGGCGCTGGCGGTGCTGGTCACGCTGGCCGCGCCGCAGGTGACCGATTACGGCTGGATCGTGACCGGCGTCATCGTCGGTGGTGGTATCGGTGCGTTGCTGGCACGGCGCGTGAAGATGACCGACATGCCGCAGCTGGTGGCTATCCTGCACAGTTTTGTCGGTCTGGCTGCGGTTCTGGTGGCACTGGGCACTTACCTCACGCACCGTGGCACGGGCGCTCCCGACCGACTGCTGCTGGCCGAGCTTGGCATCGGCAGCTTCATCGGGGCCATCACGTTCACCGGCTCGGTGATCGCGTTCGGCAAGTTGCAGGGCCTGTTCAGCTCGGCGCCGCTGCGCTTTGCCGGCCAGCACTGGGTGAATCTGGCGTTGGCGCTGCTGATGCTGGGTTTTGCCGGCCAGTTCGTGCTCGGCGGCGGTCTGCCGGCCTTTGCGGCCATGACGGCACTGGCGCTGCTGCTGGGCGTGCTGCTGATCGTGCCGATCGGCGGCGCCGACATGCCGGTGGTGGTGTCGATGCTCAACTCGTACTCTGGCTGGGCCGCCGCCGCGACCGGTTTCACGCTGCACAACGAGTTGCTGATCATCACCGGCGCCTTGGTGGGCGCTTCCGGTGCCATTTTGTCCTACATCATGTGCCGGGCCATGAACCGGTCCATCCTCGGCGTGATCTTTGGCGGATTCGGTACCGGGCCGGGGGCGGCGGCCGCGACCGGCGGCGCCGAGGGCCGCGCGGTTAAATCGGCGGCGGTGGAGGACGCCGCGTTCATGATCGAGAACGCCGGCAAGGTCATTATCGTGCCCGGTTATGGCCTGGCTGTGGCGCAGGCCCAGCATGCAACCGCCGAACTGGTCGATGCGCTCGAAAGGCAGGGCGTCGAGGTGAAGTTCGCCATTCATCCGGTTGCCGGACGTATGCCCGGACATATGAACGTGCTGTTGGCCGAGGCCGACATCCCTTACGACAAGGTGTTCGAGATGGACGAGATCAATCCTGATTTCGCCACCTGCGACGTGGCTCTGGTCCTGGGTGCCAACGACGTCACTAACCCGGCTGCCAAGACCGACCGGGCCAGTCCCATCTACGGAATGCCGATCCTGGACGTGTACCGCGCGCGGCAGATTTTCTTCGTCAAGCGCAGCATGCAGCCGGGCTACGCCGGTGTCGACAACACCCTGTTCTACCAAGACAACTGTGCGCTGGTGTTCGGCGATGCCAAAAAAGTGGTGGAAGGACTGACCCAGGCGCTGGGGCATTGATCCCGCCCTGCCGCGAGCGCTCTGACAGGCTGCCTGCCTCATGCTGGGTAGGTGTCATTTTGCGTCCGTCGCCGCTATAATCGCCGGCCTCTATTCAGCGTGTATTGGATGGAATGGGCCGTTGGCCCATTTTTTATTTTTGGGTGGCGGAATTTGTCGGCGTCTTTGAGCGAGCAGGTGCGAGATCTTCTCGGCCCGGCGCTGACCAAGCTGGGTTACGAGTTGGTGCATGTTGAGTACATCACGACGCGCCCGCCGTTGTTGCGTCTGTATGTTGACGCGGCGGCCGGGATTACGCTGGATGATTGCGAACGGGTGAGTCAGTACGTGAGCGGTTTATTGGACGTGGAAGACCCACTACCGGGTGCCTACAGGTTGGAGGTGTCATCGCCGGGCCTGGACCGACCTTTGGTGACCGCTGAGCACTTTCGCCGTTTCGCTGGCAGTGAAGTGCGTGTGCAGTTACACCGGATGTTGCAGGGCTACCGACGCCTTCGCGGCCGGTTGTGCGGTGAGGCCGACGGCATCGTGCAGGTGGAGGTCGACGGCGAGCGGCTGAATTTACCACTGACAGAGATCAAGGCGGCGCGCCTGGTGCCGGACACCGGGGCGCAAACGCGGAGTAAGGGCCATGGACACTAGAGAAATTCTGCAAGTGGTAGACGTCGTCTCCAACGAGAAAGGCGTTCCAAAAGAGGTGATTTTCGAGGCCATCGAGGCGGCCTTGGCAGTGGCCTCGCGCAAGGTCCATGGCGAGGCCCTCGACGTGCGCGTCAGCATCGATCGGCTGACCGGTGAGTACGACACCTTGCGGCGCTGGACGGTGGTCGAAGACGACGCGGAAGAGATCGAGCCAGAACAGCAGGTCACGGTGTCCGCGGCCCAGGCCGAGCACCCTGGTCTGGCGCCGGGTGATGTCATCGAGGAGCTGCTTCCCTCGGTAGCGTTCGGACGCATCGCCTCGCAAATGGCGAAGCAGGTGATCGTGCAGAAGGTGCGCGAGGCCGAGCGGGAGCAGATTGTCGAGGCCTATACGCCGCGAATCGGCAATATGTTGATAGGCCAGGTCAAGCGGCTCGATCGGGGAAATCTTATTGTCGATCTGGGCGGTAATGTCGAGGCGCTACTGACTCGCGAGGAGATGATCGCGCGCGAGAACATCCGCATCAGCGACCGAGTCTGCGCGTTGCTGATCGATGCACGCATCGAACAACGCGGTCCACAGCTGTTTCTTAGCCGACGTGTGCCCAAGCTGATGATGGAGCTGTTTCGCCGCGAAGTGCCGGAGGTTGCCGACGGCGTGGTCGAAGTGGTCGGTTGTTCCCGCGATCCCGGAGTACGCGCCAAGATTGCCGTGCGCAGCTATGACCCGCGCATCGACCCGATTGGCGCGTGCGTCGGGATGCATGGCACGCGCGTGCAAAGCGTGTCGAACGACCTTGCCGGCGAGCGGGTGGACATCGTCCTGTATGACGCCAACCCGGCCCAGTTTGTGCTGAATGCCCTGTCTCCCGCCAAAGTGGTGTCAATCACTATGGACGAGGAGAGCCACACCATGGACGTGGCGGTGGCCGAGGATCAGCTGCCCATCGCCATCGGTCGCGGCGGACAGAACGTGCGCCTGGCGAGCGAGCTGACTGGCTGGGACCTGAACATCATGACCGAGGAGCAGGCGGCCTTGAAGCAGGAGGCCGAAACCGGAGTGTTGCGTCAGTTGTTCATAGACAAGCTGGACCTGGACGAGAACGTGGCCGACATCCTGGTTCAGGAAGGTTTCACGAGCGTCGAGGAGGTCGCGTTTGTGCCGGCGGCAGAATTGTTGGCAATTCAGGAATTTGACGAAGACATCGTGCAGGAACTGCGCAGCCGGGCACAGAACGTGCTGTTGACGCAGGAGATTTCCCGCGAAGAGCACTTGGGCAACGCCGAGCCGGCGGCTGATTTGTTGGAAGTCGAGGGGATGACGCGGCGGCTGGCATACCAGCTGGCCAGCCACGGCATTATTACCCGCGAGGATCTGGCCGACCAGGCAGTGATCGATCTGCTGGACATCGAAGGTATCGACGAGACGCTCGCCGGTCAGCTCATCATGGCGGCGCGGGCGGCGTGGTTCGCCGACGGCGCGCAGGCCTGACGGAGGTTTAGACAAGTGGCAGCCCAGTCTATAGAACAGTTTGCGGACTCCATTCGGGTGCCGGTGGAGCGTCTGCTTCGGCAATTGCAAGAAGCCGGAGTGGGTGCCCGCCAAGCGGGCGACCCCATCACCGACGACGAAAAGGCCAACCTGCTGGGTTACCTGCGCAAGGCCCATGGTGCGGAAGGCGTTGACACCAGTCCGACCCCACGCAAGATTACGCTGACGCGGCAAGTGGTCTCGGAGCTACGCCAGCCGGCGGTGGCGCGCCGTGCCGGGCCGGCCAGTGCTCCGGCGACACCCGCCAGCAAGGTGACGGTGGTTACGCGTAAGCGTCGCACCTATGTTAAGCGTGACGAAGCGCAGGCGGCCGATGATCTGCCGATGGCCGAAGAGCTTGAGCCGTTGGTCGAGGCGATCCAGAGTGAGGCTCCTGAGCCCACCATAGAGCCGGAAGCAGCGGCGGCCGAAGCGTCATCCGAGCCGCTTGAGCAGTCGCCTGCCCTGCAGCCAGAGCTGCCGCCGGAGCCCGTGGCGGAGCCGGTAGCCGATCGTCAGCGGGTCGAGCGGCCGGCCCCTGCGGGTGCTCGTCCGGCACCGGCCGGGCAGCCATCAGGCCGGCAACCAGCCCGTCCACAGACCCCAGCGCGCAAAGAGGAAGCCGGCCGGGGAGGCCCCGGAAACAAGCGTAAACGGGGTGGTCGTGAGGAGCGCGGAGGTTTCGGAGACGAAGCCCTGGGCCGGCTCCACAGTCGGCCGCGTGCCGGCGGGTCGCGCCAGCAGTCCACCCGGCACCAGTTCGAGCGCCCGCAAGGCAGCATCACGCGCGAGGTGGAGGTGCCCGCGGGTATTACCGTTGCCGAATTGGCGAGCCGCATGTCCGTGAAAGCGGCCGAGGTCATCAAGTGCCTGATGCGCATGGGCCAGATGGCCACGATCAACCAGGTGCTCGACCAGGACACCGCCATGCTGGCGGTGCAGGAGATGGGTCACACGGCCATTGCCGAGGCAGCGGAGACGCCCGAGTCCCTGGTCGAAGACCTGGCGCCCCAGGGCGAGGCGCGACCGCGGGCACCCGTGGTTACCGTCATGGGGCACGTCGATCACGGCAAGACGACTTTGCTCGATTCCATCCGCAAAACTCAGGTCGCGGCCGGTGAGGCGGGTGCCATCACCCAGCATATTGGCGCCTATAACGTCATCACTCCGCGCGGCAACAGAACGTTCCTGGACACGCCCGGTCACGCGGCATTTTCCGCGATGCGTGCCCGTGGTGCGGCGCTTACCGACATCGTTATCCTGGTGGTCGCTGCCGATGATGGGGTCATGCCGCAAACCATTGAGGCGTTGCAGCATGCCAAGGCGGGCGGCGTGCCGCTGGTCGTGGCGGTCAACAAGATCGACAAGCCGGACGCCGACCCGGAGCGGGTCAAGCAGGAGCTGATTCAGTACGAGGTGGTCTCCGAGGATTTTGGCGGTGACGTGCAGTTTGTGCCGGTGTCGGCCAAGACTGGCCAGGGCATTGATACCTTGCTGGAAGCGGTCGTGCTGCAGGCGGAAGTAATGGAACTGAAGGCGGTTGCCCTGGGACCGGCCTTGGGCGTGGTCGTGGAAGCGCAGCTTGACCGCGGTCGCGGCCCGGTCGCCACGGTGCTGGTGCAGGCCGGTACGCTAAAACGAGGCGACATGGTTCTGGCCGGCAATGAGTTCGGGCGCGTGCGTTTGCTGCTCGACGAACATGGCCAGCCGCTGCTTGAGGCGGGCCCCTCGCAGCCCGTGGAAGTGCTCGGGCTGTCCGGTGTGCCGAACGTGGGTGATACCTTCAACACGGTAGAGGACGAGCGCCGGGCACGCGAGATAGCCCAGTTCCGCCAGCAGAAGGCGCGTGAGGCGTCGCTGACCCGGCGTGAGACGCCTTCCGCAGACATTTTCAGTCAGTTGCGGGCGGCCGAGATCAAGATGCTCAACGTCATCATCAAGTCCGACGTCCAGGGTTCGGCCGAGGCGATTTCGGGTTCCTTGCTTGCACTGTCGACGGACGAGGTCGGCGTGCGCGTGATCGCATCCGGCGTGGGCGGCATTACCGAAACCGACGTCAACCTGGCGGTGTCGACCGGGGCCTTGCTGCTGGGCTTCAACGTGCGCGCCGACGCCACCGCCCGCAAGCTGATCAAGGAAGCCGGGGTTCAGGTCCGCTATCACAGCATCATCTATGAGGCTATTGATGAGGTAAAGCTGGCCCTGGGCGGCCTGCTGGAGCCGGAGATCAAGGAAAACATCCTGGGTCTGGCCGAGGTGCGCGAGGTCTTTCGCTCTGCCAAGCTGGGCGCGGTCGCCGGCTGTATCGTGGCCGATGGCGTAGTACGCCGACGCTGCCCGATTCGGGTACTGCGGGCCAACGTGGTGATCTTCGAGGGTGAGCTCGAGTCCCTGCGTCGGCATAAGGATGACGTCAACGACGTCCGAGCCGGGACCGAGTGTGGCATCGCGGTCAAGCAGTAC
>NZ_JBFIII010000031.1 GCF_041601295.1 Immundisolibacter sp. | reverse complement strand
GCGCCCTGCGCCGAGTCACGGATCGCATCCAGATCGTCCAGCGTGCGGTACACGAAGCAGCCCGGGCGCTCGCGCCCCGGCACCGGCGGCACGAACGGAAACGAGCCACTGGCGATCACCAGCTTGTCGTAGGGCAGTTCCTCGCCAGATGCGGTCTGCACGATGCGCGCGGCGCGGTCGATGGCGGTGACGGGCGTGGCCGTGCGCAGGCTGAAACCATGCCCGGCGTAGAAATCCGGCGTGGTCAGGGCCAGTTCATCCGCGGTCTTCTCGCCGAAGTACTCGCTCAGGTGCACGCGGTCGTAGGCCGGGCGCGTTTCCTCGCCACACACGGTGAGCTCGAATTGCTTGGGGGCTGTCTCGGCCAGCGTGTCGACCAGATGCTGGCCGACCATGCCATTGCCGATGACCACCAGTCGCGTCTTTTCCATTGCCTTGGTCCCGGATTTGGGGGCGGATACGCTGACCGAGCTCACTTCGATCGCCCGTTCGATGGGTGGCTGGAGCCAACGCCTTTTGCCCATGCCGTCCCGTTCGGCGGCGCGCAGCAACAGGCGGCCAGCGCCGGCAGCGTGCCCGCTGCCAGACTGACGGCCATACCGTTACCGATTTGAATCAGATGAATTCGTTCGTCCATAGTCGTCGCTTCGCACGCACAGGGCCCCGGATCGCCGGAGCGGCTACTGTTCGGCTCGCCGACGTTGGCGAACGCTGCCTGTCCCGCCGTTGGAACAGTTTTTCCTTGAATACCGCCGGGCATGCCCGGCGGGCTCGAACCTTGCCTAGAATCTGCTCGCGCCTCCCAGCTGCACAGCGCTGGCAACAGGCGTTTCCGATCCGTATATCAGTGGGTCAAATAGGGCGCCATCGATGAAGCGATCGGCACCCATCTCCACCCGGTTGGCACCAGCGCCCAGGACCCACCCAGCGCCGTGATGGCCCTCGGTCTTGTGGTCAATCGCCGGCACCGGGATACCCAGCCGCGCCACCGCCAGACGATACAGGTCGGGCCGGTACACGCGCTGGGCTACCGCCGACAGCGTGGTGTCCCGCGGTAACTGGCCGCAGCGCTGCATCTGCGCCAGCATCCACAAGGCATGCGAGCGCCACGGGAACGTCGCGGCATAACGGTAAAACACGTGGAAGTCCGGCAGCTCGCGCGCGGTACCGCTTGCATCGGTTGGCAGACGCCCCAGCAGCGAACATGCGACGGCCTCGAACGGCAGATCGAGGTAAGTCTCGCGTGCCAGCAACTCGGCCGCCTGCAGCCGGTGCTGTGGGCTTTCATCCAGCCACTGCGCCGCCTCGACGATGGCGCATACCAGCGCCGCATGCGTAGCCGGGTACCGCTGCGCCCAGGCGCCGCCAACCGCCAGCACTTTCTCCGGCGCGTTGTTCCACACCTCGTAACCGGTGCTGACGATGCGCCCGACACCCTGCTGCACCGCCAGCGTGTTCCACGGCGCACCGACGCAGTAGCCATCGATGCTGCCGGCGCGCAGGCGCTGCACCATCTGGGGCGGCGGCGCGACCGCCAGCCTGATATCCCGGTCCGGGTCGACGCCGCCCGCCGTCAGCCAGTAACGAAGCTGGTACGTATGGTTGGACAGTGGGTACACGCTGGCAAAAGTCAGGGGTTCAGTCCCTGCCGCGCGACGCCGGGACACCACGCCTGCGAGCGACGCGGCGGTGACCGGTTGACCGCGAGCGGCCTCTTGCATTTCCCGGTACAGCCAGTCGGCCACGGTGATGGCATTGCCGTTCAGACCCATGCTGAGCGCCGTCACCAGAGCCTGTCCGACGCCTTCCACACCGACGCTGCAGGCAAGCGCCATCGGCGCCAGCAGGTGCGCGCCGTCAATCTGTCCGATCGCCAACTTGTCGCGCAGCGTGGCCCACGACGGCTGCCGCGACAGGCGGACCGCAAGCCCGTGGCGCTCGAAGTAGCCGCGCTCGCGCGCCACCACCAGCGGCGCAGCGTCGGTCAGCGGGATATAGCCCAGTCGCAGCTGCGACAGTTCCGGTGCGTGCACGGTCGAAGTCATCTGAATAACTGCGCTGTGTCGATGACGCCCTGGGCTACCTCGGCCATGGTCTTGTTCTGGTCCATGGCCAGCTTGCGCAGCGCGTGGTATGCGTCGTCTTCGGTGCGTCGGCCACGCTCCATTAACAGGCCTTTGGCGCGATCGACGACCTTGCGCTGCACCAAGCTAGTGCGAGCCTGGTCCAGCTCGCGTTGCAAAGAGGCATGCTGGCGAAACCGGGCAATGGCCACGTCCACCACCGCGCGTACCCGGCCGGGCGAGAGCCCGTCGACCACGTAGGCACTGGCCCCCGCTTCCACCGCCAGGCGAATGGTGTCGCTATCGGACTGGGTGGCAAACATCACCACCGGGTGCGGGTTGTCGCGAGACAGGCAGCGCATGGATTCAAGAATGTCCCGGTCGGGCGACTCAATGTCGATGATGATGACATCGGGCGCGTGGTGCGTAACCGCGTGCAGCAGGCCGTGGGCAGTGCCAAGCTGCGCCGCGACGTCCAACCCGGCATCCGCCAGGGCCGTCGCTACAAGTGCGCGCCGTTCGACATCGTCATCGACGAGCATGACGCGCAGACGCGATGGTTCCATGAGAGCGTTAGCCAAGCTTGGTCGTGTAAAGTGCCAGTAGTTAGATAGGTAGCAATAAGCTTGCCATGCCAAACGGCGCGCTTCGAGAAACCCCTAAGGAAGAGCCGAATAAATCCGTCCTGGATTTCTCAGCGCCCGCCATCGGAAAAGCGTGGTTTTCCGATGGCTCACAAAATCATTGGCTTACAGCCGCAGATTTTGGCAGCGCATCCCTGCGCTGCGGGAAACACTGAATAGTTCAGCATTTCCCTAAGCGACGGCGATTGCGTGGCACAGGAACAGGCCGTCGATACCCGACCGCAGCGTGGTCTGGATAAGGAACCCGAAAATTACACATCTCGGATTCCGCGGGCTCGGACGTCTGCGATGGACTTATGCGGATCGTCCCTAATAGATATCCGCCGGGTCCACATCCAGCGACCAGCGCACCCGACGCGCCAGCGGCAGCTGTTCCAATTCAGGCAACCAGGCGCGCAGCAGCGCGTGCAGTGGCGCGCGGCGTGGCGCTTGCAGTAAAAGCTGCGCCCGGTAGCGGCCGGCGCGCTTGGGCATGGGCGCTGGTACCGGGCCCAGCAGATCCACACCACTGTGGCCCAGCGTCTGCGCCAGCGACAGCGTTGCACCCAGGAAACGCTGCGCGTCCTGCGGCTTGATTGACTCGGCCCGCAACAAGGCCAAGTGACTGTAGGGCGGCCAGCCAGCGGCCTCGCGTTCGATCAGCAAGGCGCTCGCGAAACCGCTATAGCCCCCTCGCAGCAGGGCGTGCAGGACCGGATGCTGCGGCTGGTGCGTCTGAATCAATACCCGACCAGGTTGTTCGCCACGACCGCAGCGCCCAGCCACCTGGTGAATGACCTGCGCCAGGCGTTCGGTGGCGCGAAAATCGGCCGCGAACAAACCCTGGTCAGCATCCAGAATGCCGACCAGGGTCACCGCCGGGAAATGGTGGCCCTTGGCCAGCATCTGCGTACCCACCAGAATGTCCGCGTGGCCATCGCGCACGGCGCTCAGGTGCTCATCCAGCGCGCCGCGCCGCCGGGTGCTGTCGCGATCCACACGCAGCACCCGGTGGTCCGGGAACAGCGCCGTCAGGTCGGCCTCGATGCGCTCGGTGCCGGCGCCAACCGGTATCAGCTCTCGAACGCCGCAGCCCCCGCAGTTGGTCGGCAACGGCCGCTCGCGGGCACAGTGGTGGCAGAGCAGCAATTGCCGGCCACGATGCAGGGTGTAGTGGGCGTCGCAGCGATCACACTTGGGCACCCAGCCACAGGCATGGCACAGCAACACCGGCGCGTAGCCGCGGCGGTTCAGAAACAGCATCACCTGCTGGCCGCGCGCCAGTTCCTCACGCACCGCGGCGATCAGGGCCGGCGACACCAGACCCGCCATGCGCTGGTGGCGTACGTCGAGCAGTTCCAGGCGCGGCAGGCGCGCGGTGCCGGCGCGTTCCCGCAGGTGCAGGGTCCGGTAGTGGCCGCTGCGACCGTGTGCCAGGCTTTCGAGCGAGGGCGTGGCACTGCCCAGCACGACCGGCACGCCTTCGATCCGCGCCCGCAGCACCGCCATGTCCCGGGCGTGATAGCGAAAGCCATCCTGCTGCTTGTAAGAACTGTCGTGCTCTTCGTCGACCACGATCAGCCCGGGCCGCGCCAGCGGCGCAAACACCGCTGAGCGGGTACCGATCAGCACCGTGGCCCGGCCACTGGCCGCGGCAAGCCAGGCGGCGAGCCGTTCGCCGTCGGCCAGGCCGGAGTGCAGCACCACCACCGCCGCACCAAAACGGGCTCGAAAACGCGCCTCGGTCTGCGGCGTAAGGCTGATTTCCGGCACCAGCACCAGTGCCTGACGGCCCTGGGCCAGCACCTGTTCGATGGCCGCGAGATAGACCTCGGTCTTGCCGCTGCCGGTCACGCCATCCAGCAAATAGGCCGCATAGCCATCGGCAGCGCCGATCGCGGCGACCGCTTCGGCCTGGGCCGGGTTCAGATCCGGATGCGGCTGCGCGACGTGGCAAGCCGCCTCCACCCCGCGCGCAGCGACGCGACTAATCCATTCCTTGCCGGCCAGAATCCGCGCGGCGGGCCGCCAGCCCGGCAATGCCTGATCCAGCACTGATTCGGCCACCGGCCCGGCCTCCAGAAACTGTAACAAGGCAGCTTGGCGGGGAGCACGGCGCAGGCTGTCGACACTCGGCGCTGTCAGCGTCAGTTGCCACGCTTTGGGAGTGCGCAGCTGAGCTGGCCGGCCAGCGCGCAGTGGCCCGGGCAGGGTGCCGACGAACACCTCGCCGGGTGCGCCATGGTAATAATCGGCGGCCCGACGCAGCAGCTCCAGAACGCCGGGCGGCAGCAGCGGCGTGGCATCCAGCGACTCCTCGGCATGTCGCAGTTGCGGCTGCGAGAGCTCGCTATGGCTGGCGTGCCCAACCACCAAACCTACCTGGTTGCGGCGGCCGAATGGCACCCGGACCCGGACACCCACCGGCGGCAGCCCGGCATCCAGAATCGGCAAATAATCGAACAGCCGGCGCAATGGCACGTCGACCGCAACTTTCAGGATTGTGCGCGGCACTGGCCGACCGTCAGCGGTGATACGGCGTGCTCAGCTCGTGTACCGCATCGACAAGCACCGCCACCCGCGCCGGGTCGGTCTGTTGCAGCACGCCGTGGCCGAGGTTGAATACGTGGCCCGGCCCATTGCCGTAGCTTTGCAGGATGCGTGCGACCTCGGCACGGATGCGTTCGGGCGGGCCGAACAGCGCAATCGGATCAAGGTTGCCCTGCAGCGCCACCTGACCGCCGGTGATCCGCCGTATGTCGCCCAGCTGCTGCGTCCAATCCACACCAAGCGCCTCACAGCCACAACCGGCTTGCTCGGCCAGCCACTGGCCACCGCCCTTGGTGAACACGATCAGCGGCAGCTCCCGGGACACCGGCTGGGCCTTGAGCCGTTCCACCACCCGCGTCTGGTAGGCCAGCGAAAACTCGTGGTAACTGCTGGTGCTCAGCACCCCACCCCAGGTGTCGAACAGCATCAGCGCCTGGGCGCCCGCTGCCGCCTGCGCCGCGAGGTAATCGGCGACCACATCGGCAAGCAGTGCCAGCAGCCGATGCAGCGCCGCCGGGTCGCTGTAGGACAAGCCTTTCACGTGCCGGAAATCGCTGCTGCCACCGCCCTCCACCATGTAGCAGGCCAGCGTCCACGGGCTGCCGGAGAAGCCGATCAGCGGTACCCGACCGGCCAGCTCCCGGCGCAGCATGCGTACGGTGTCGAATACATAGGGCAGGCTGCGCTCAAGGTCGGGCGGGGACAGCGCGGCAATGTCGGCGGCGCTGCGCAGGGGTCGCTCGAAACGCGGCCCCTCCCCTTCGACGAAATACAGCCCCAGCCCGAGCGCATCGGGGATGGTCAGGATGTCCGAGAACAGAATGGCGGCGTCAAGATCAAAGCGCGCCAGCGGCTGAAGGCTGACCTCGGTGGCCAGCTCGGGATTTCGGAGCAAACCCAGAAAACTCCCGGCCCGGGCCCGCGTGGCGCGATACTCGGGCAGGTAGCGGCCGGCCTGGCGCATGATCCAGATCGGCGTACGGTCCACCGCCTGACGCCGCAGAGCCCTCAGCAGCCGGTCGTTTTGCAGCGGCGGCAGACTCACGGCGCCGTCACAGGTCCAGCGACAGCAGGATGCCCTCGGCGGCTTGCCGACCCTCGAACACCGCCGTCACCACCAGGTCCGCGCCGCGCACCATGTCGCCACCGGCAAACACTTTTGGATTGCTGGTCTGGTGGGCAAACTTGCCATTGACCGGCGCCTGTACGCGGCCACCGTTGTCCGTGGCGATGTTGAACTGCTTGAACCAGGCCGGCGGGTCCGGCCGAAAACCGAAGGCCACGATGACAGCATCGGCGGGAATGATTTCTTCGCTGCCCGGGACCGACTGCGGCTGACGCCGACCCTTGGCATCCGGCGGGCCCAGTTCGGTGGTCACCATCTTCACGCCACAGGCGCGACCGTCGGCACCGGCGACGATCTCCAGCGGCTGGCGATTCCACAGGAACTGCACACCCTCGTCCTTGGAATTACCCACCTCGGTCCGCGAGCCGGGCATGTTGCGCTCGTCGCGCCGGTAGGCACAGCTGACCTGCGCTGCGCCCTGGCGAATGGCGGTGCGGTTGCAGTCCATGGCGGTGTCGCCACCGCCCAGCACCACGACCCGTTTGCCGGCCAGATCAATAAACTCGGCCGGATCACGCTCGAAGCCAAGCTGGTGGTTGATGTTGGCGACCAGGTAAGGCAGCGCCGAGGTCACGCCGGGCAGGTCTTCGCCGGGGAAACCGCCCTGCACGTAACGATATGTGCCCATGCCAAGAAAGACCGCATCGAAGTCTTGCAGCAATCTGTCGAACGGCAGGTCACGACCGATTTCCACGCCCAGGCGAAACTCGACCCCCATGCCTTCCAGAATGGTCCGGCGCCGCGTGACGACCGTCTTTTCCAGCTTGAAACCGGGAATGCCGAAGGTCAGCAAACCGCCAATCTCGGGGTAACGGTCGTACACCACGGCCTGCACGCCGGCACGTGCCAGCACGTCGGCACAGGCAAGGCCCGCGGGGCCGGCACCGATAACCGCCACGCGCCGACCCGTGGCCACCACCTGCGACATATCCGGTTTCCAGCCGAGCTTGAATGCCTCCTCGGAGATGTATTTCTCGATCGATCCGATGGCGACCGCGCCCAGGCCGTCATTCAGTGTGCAGGCGCCTTCGCACAGGCGGTCCTGCGGGCAGATCCGACCGCAGATTTCCGGCAGCGAGTTGGTCTGGTTCGACAGCTCGGCCGCCTCCAGGATCTTGCCCTCCGCGACCAGCTTGAGCCAGTCCGGGATGAAGTTGTGCACCGGACATTGCCATTCGCAGTACGGGTTGCCACAGTCAATACAACGCCCGGCCTGGCGGCTGGCCGCGGCGGCATCAAACGGCTGGTAGATCTCGCGGTAGTTATGAATCCGCTGTTCGACCGGCTGTTTTTCGACCAGACGCGGTGTTTGCAGAAACTGCAACGGATTCTTGCGAGGTTTGGGGGCAGCGGCCATAGGGGAGTTCGTAGTTTGACGGTTAAGTGGTCGGCAACAAGACGTCAGTCAGGCGCGGATCAGCGCGACGCGCGCGCGGCGTCGAGCAGGCTGGACAGTTCGCTGGCCTCGGGTTTCACCAGCCAGAACTTGCTGCGCAAGTCCGGCAGGTTATCCAGGATGTGCCGTCCCCATTCGCTTTGTGTTTCCTCGGCGTACTCACGAATCAGGCCGCGCAGAAAACCCATGCACATAACCGTGTCTTCGGTATTGATGCGGTGGATGTCCACCAGCTCGGGGTTGTAGCGTTCCGGCAGCAGGTTGTCGGGGTCGTAGACGAACGCCAGGCCACCGGTCATGCCGGCGCCAAAGTTCACCCCGGTGGGGCCGAGCACCACCACCACGCCGCCGGTCATGTACTCGCAGGCGTGGTCACCCACGCCTTCCACCACCGTCACGGCGCCGGAGTTGCGCACCGCGAAGCGCTCGCCGGCCTGGCCGGCGGCATACAGCTTGCCGCCGGTCGCGCCATACAGGCAGGTGTTACCCATGATGGTGGTCAGCTGAGACTGCAGGCGACTGGCGCGCGGCAGGCTAACGACGATCTTGCCGCCAGCCATGCCCTTGCCAACGTAGTCGTTGGCGGCGCCTTCCAGCAGCAGGTTCAGGCCGCCGGCGTTCCACACGCCAAGGCTCTGCCCGGCGTGGCCGCGCAGTTTCAGGGTTATCGGCGCATGCGCCATGCCGGTGTCGCCGTGGCGACGGGCAATCTCGCCCGACAAACGGGCGCCAATCGAGCGATTGGTGTTGTTGATGTCGTAGTTGAAAATGCCGCCCCGGGAATGCTCGATGGCATCCAGCGTGTCGGCCACCATCTGTTCGGCCAGTTCACCCTTGTCGTAGGGTTCGTTGCAGGCGGCGGTGCAAAACTGCTTGCCTTCGACCGCCAGGCCGTTGCCGCTGAGCAGGGGCAGCAGATCCAGGTGACGCTGCTTGTCCGTGTCACCGGCGCGCGGGCGCAACAGATCGGTGCGACCGATCAACTCTTCCATGCTGCGCACGCCAAGCCTGGCCATCCACTCACGCGCTTCCTGCGCCACAAAGCGCAGGTAGTTCTCCACCATTTCCGGCAGGCCGACGAAGTGGTCGCGGCGAAGCTCCTCGTTCTGGGTGGCGATACCCGTCGCGCAGTTGTTCAGATGACATATCCGCAGGTATTTGCAGCCGAGCGCGATCATCGGCGCGGTACCAAAACCGAAGCTCTCCGCGCCCAGCATGGCCGCCTTGATCACGTCCAGGCCCGTCTTCAAGCCGCCATCGGTCTGTACGCGCACTTTCTCGCGCAACCTGTTGGCGAGCAGCGCCTGGTGGGTCTCGGCCAGACCGATTTCCCACGGAATACCGGCGTATTTGACCGAGGTCAGTGGACTTGCGCCGGTTCCGCCGTCGTAACCGGAAATGGTAATCAGGTCGGCGTAGGCCTTGGCCACCCCTGCCGCCACTGTGCCTACCCCCGCCTGCGCCACCAGCTTGACCGATACCAGCGCCTGAGGGTTGACCTGCTTGAGGTCGAAAATCAGCTGCGCCAGATCTTCAATGGAGTAGATATCGTGGTGCGGCGGCGGCGAGATCAGCGCCACGCCGGGCATGGTGTAGCGCAGGCGGGCGATGAGCGCGTCCACCTTGTTGGCCGGCAACTGGCCACCCTCGCCCGGCTTGGCGCCCTGGGCGATCTTGATCTGCAGCACTTCGGCATTGACCAGATACTGCGGCGTCACGCCAAAGCGGCCGGAGGCCACCTGCTTGATCTTGGAGGTGCGTTCGGTCCCGTAGCGGACTGGATCCTCGCCGCCCTCGCCGGAGTTCGAACGGCCACCCAGGCGATTCATGGCGATCGCCAGCGCCTCGTGGGCCTCCGGCCCCAACGCGCCCAGCGACATGCCGGCGCAGTCGAAACGGGCCGTAATGGCCTCGATCGGCTCGACCTCATCCAGCCCGATACCGTCCCCGAACTGCGGTTGCAGAAGATCGCGCAGCGTGGTCACCGGGCGCTCATTGACCAGGCGGGCGTAGGCCTTGTAGTCCTCGTAATCACCGCTGCGGGCGCATTGGATCAGCGCCGTCACGACATCCGGGTTGAAGGCGTGGTACTCGCCGCCGTGAACGTAGTTCAGCAGGCCGCCCTGGACCAGGGGCTTTCTTGAAACCGCGGCGGCATCAGCCAGCGTCAGCAGGTCGGTCTCAAGGTCGACAAAGGTTGCGCCCTGGATGCGACTGACCACCCCTTCGAAGCACAGCTGAGCCACTTCCTCGTGCAGGCCAACGGCTTCGAACAGCTGCGCCCCGCGATAGCTCGGCAAGATGGATATCCCCATCTTGGACATGATCTTGAGCAAGCCCTTGTTGATGCCGGCGGCGAACGCCACGCAGCCGCGTTCGGCGCCCTCCTCGCCCAGCATATCGGCAATGCTGGCATAGGCCAGGTAGGGATATACCGCCGTCGCGCCCAAACCCAGCAGCACCGCAAAGTGATGCGGATCGCGCGCGCTGCCGGTCTCCACCACCAGATTGGCGTCCGAACGCAGCTCCAGCCGGGTCAGGTGGTGATGAACGGCGCCGGATGCCATCGGCGCCGGCACCGGCAGGCGCTGCGGCGAGGCCGCACGATCGCTCAGCACGATGATTACCTTGCCGGCCCGCACCGCCTGTTCCGCCTCCGCGCAGATCCGCTCCACCGCCATCTTGAGTCCGGTATAGCCGGCGTCCGGCCGTGGATAGGACAGGTCGATCACGGCATACGGATACTCCAGCTCATCCAGCGTCAGCAGGCGCTGGAACGTGTCACGGCTGAGTACCGGACTTGCCGTGACCAGCCGGCGGGCGTGGTCCGGTGTCTCCTCGAACACATTGTGATTGCGCCCGAAACCGGTGCTCAGCGACATCACGATGGTCTCGCGCAGCGGATCTATGGGCGGGTTGGTCACCTGCGCAAAGGACTGGCGGAAGTAGTCATAAAGCGCCCGCGGCTGCGCTGACAGCACGGCCATCGGCGAGTCATCACCCATCGAACCGACCGCTTCCTGGCCATCCACGGCCAGCACGCGCAGCACCCGCTCGCGCTCCTCGTAGCTCAAGCCAAACAGCTTTTGCCGGGTCTTGATGTCGTCGCTGGCCGCGGGCTCCGCCTGAAACTGGCTGCCATCGAGCTCGTCCAGGCGTTGTACATGCCGCTGCAGCCAGCGCCGGTAAGGCTGGCGCCGCTTCAGGCGCTCGTCGATATCGGTCGGCAACAACAGTTCGCCGGTCTCGGTGTCGGCGGCAATCATCTGCCCGGGCATCAGCCGCCCACTGGCCACCACGTCCTCGGGCGCGTAATCGCGCACACCGATTTCGGATGCCAGGGTGATGATGCGGTCACGCGTCACTACCCAGCGCGCCGGGCGCAGACCGTTGCGATCCATGGTGCAGGCGGCGTACCGGCCATCGGTCAGCACGATGCCGGCCGGGCCGTCCCACGGCTCCATGATCATGCCGTGGTACTCGTAAAACGCCCGCATATCCGGGTCCATGCCGGGCACATGCTGCCAGGCCGGCGGAATCAGCAGCCGCATGGCTCTAAACACATCCATGCCACCGGACAACAGCACGTCCAGCATGTTGTCCAGGCTCATCGAGTCCGAACCCCAGGTCGAGACCAGCGGCAGGATGTCCTCAACGTCCGGGAACAGCGGGCTGGCAAATTTGTGGCCGCGCGCCATGGCCCAGTAGCGGTTGCCCTGCAGGGTGTTGATCTCCCCGTTGTGGGCCAGATACCGAAACGGCTGTGCCAGCTGCCAGCGCGGCCAGGTGTTGGTTGAAAAACGCTGGTGATAGACGCACACCGACGAGGCAAACAACGGATCGCCGAGGTCGGTATAAAACTCGGGCAGCCGGTCGGGCATCACCAGACCCTTGTAGACCATCACATGGCAGGACAGGCTGGTGACGTAAAACTCGGGATCGTTCGGCTCGATCTGCTTCTCCGCACGACGACGGGCGAAGTACAGGCGCCGGTTGAAGTCCTCATCGGTCAGGGTGCGCGGGGCGGTGACGAAGACCTGTTCGGTGCGCGGCAACATGGCCAGGGCCTGCTCACCGCAGGCTTCCGGATTGATCGGCACCTCCCGCCAGCCAGCAATGCCAAGACCCTCGCGAGCCAACTCGGCGGCCAACCCGGCGCGGGCCTGTTCGGCCAGCACCGGATCCGGGTTCAGGAACACCGATCCGACGGCGTAGTTCTCGCCAATGCTCATGCCGGCCTGGGCCGCTACTGCGCGCAAGAACCGGTCCGGTTTGCGAATCAGCAAGCCGCAGCCGTCGCCGGTCTTGCCATCGGCGGCAATCGCGCCACGATGGGTCATACGCTCCAGGGAGCGGATGGCGGTGGTGACCAGCGCGTGCGAAGCCTCGCCATCCATATGGGCGATCAGGCCAAAGCCGCAGTTGTCGCGCTCAAAGCGCGAGCGATACAGCGTGTTCGAAAGGTCGGGTTGCTGAGTCACTGACAAGGGGTCTCTGGTAGCCGCATCAACGGTGCGCGACGCTGGTGCGGGCGCTGGGTGCGCCTTGGACGAACCGGCGATTTTATCCATCCACGGCCTGCCCCACAAATGAGCAATTCTGCAGTCCTCATTCGCGAGCAGCCGGGACCACGCGTGGCAGAGCATTCCCCATGCTCCAGCGGGAAGCGCCACTTGCGGCACCTACGTTGGCCACTATAAGCCATAAAAAACACTATAAATTAATTATTTAAAGTGCTCGCGGGTACGCCTTTAGTCGGGTCGCCGCAGTGCAATGGTCAAACATCCCGTACCCGACCGCACCACCGCACAGCCCACTCGCATACGTCACGCAATACCGTCAGCCGCTCGACCCCCCATCCAGTATCGCCACCCGTCGCCTCATCCAAGGCGCTCCTGGCCGGAGGGTTGCCGCCGTACGCGAAGTCAATCCCGGCAAGCCAACCTGCTAGACTGAAGCGGCCTTGCAATTTCCTTTGCGTAGGCTGTGCCGACGGCCGATCGGCCACTTAATATTTCCCGACCCCGCGCCCGGCGCCCGGTCCCAACCATCCGTATCACGAGGAGTCCCCATGACCCACGAACTGCCACCCCTGCCCTACGCCATCGACGCCCTGGCGCCACATATCTCCGCCGAAACCCTGGAATTTCACCACGGCAAGCACCACAAGACTTATGTCGACAACCTGAACAAGCTGATTCCAGGCACCGAATTCGAGAACCTGTCCCTGGAGGACATCGTGCGCAAGTCCAGCGGCGGCGTGTTCAACAACTCGGCGCAGATCTGGAATCACACCTTCTACTGGAATTGCGTGGCGCCGAAGGCCGGCGGCAAACCCGGCGGGGCCCTGGCCGCCGCGATCGACAAGACCTTCGGATCGTTCGATGCGTTCAAGGAAAAATTCAGCCAGACCTCCATCACAACCTTCGGTTCCGGCTGGGGCTGGCTGGTCAAGAACGCATCCGGCGACCTGGAGCTGGTCAGCACCAGCAACGCGGGTTGCCCGCTGACCACCGGCCACACGCCGCTGCTGACCTGTGACGTCTGGGAACACGCCTACTACATCGATTACCGCAATGCGCGGCCGAAGTATGTGGAGTCGTTCTGGAATCTGGTCAACTGGGACTTCGTGGCTCGCAATTTCGGCTGAAATCGCGTTGTTTGGCGGGGGGCACCATGACGCCCCCTGCGCTTTCTGCCTGAAGCAACGGACCTGCCGGAGTCTGGACCATGCCGACACTGACTCCCCGCCAGTGGTGCGGGCTGGCCGCCGCGGCGTGCGCGGGTTTGCTCGGCTTCGGCTATTACCTCGAATTCGCCCACGGGCTGGAACCGTGCCCGCTGTGCATTCTGCAGCGGCTTGCCTTCATGGCAGTCGGAACAAGCTTCCTGGCTGGGGCTCTGATTGGCCGGCGCAAAGTCGGCACCCGCGTACTGGCCTTGCTGGCCCTGTTGTTCGCCGGCCTGGGCGGCGGCGTTGCCGGCCGCCAGGTGTGGCTGCAGTCGCTGCCGGCCGATGCCGTGCCCGCATGCGGGCCGGGCCTCGATTACATGATCGGCAATTTTCCGCTGCTCAAAACGCTGTCCATGGTGCTGCGCGGCTCCGGGGAGTGTGCCGAGAACACCTGGCAGTTCCTGGGACTCGGCATCGCGGCCTGGGCGCTGCTGTGGTTTGCCATGCTAGGGCTTCTGGCGCTACGTTTGCTGCTGCGACCGAGTGACGGGACTTAGCCCGTTGGCCTGCCAGCCGGCCACAGCTTTCCACCCCTGAGGTCATTCAGCACACTATCCTGACCGCCAGCGGTCAAACCCTCGCAGTCGGCCCAAGGACGGATATCTACGTTGAACAAACGCACGCGCTGGGGACTCCTGGCTGTTCTGGCCGTGGTCGCCATCGTCACGGTGGTGGGCTATCGCTACCGCGCTTCCGGTATCGCCGATCATGCCGCCACCCCGGTTGCGCGGGTCGAGCGCAGCGACCTGGAGGAGATCATCACCGCCCAGGGCAAACTGGAACCGAAGGAATTCGTCGATGTGGGCGCCCAGGTATCCGGGCAACTCAGCCGGCTGCATGTGGAGATAGGCGACGCCGTCAGCCGTGGCCAGCTCATCGCCGAAATCGACCCGCGCATCTACGCCGCCCGGGTGGAGGCCGATCGGGCACGACTGGCGTCCCTGGCGGCCCAGCTTGCCGAACAGGAAGCGCAGAGCATCTATGCTGGCCAGGTCCTGGCCCGCAACCGGAAGCTGATCGAGGCACGCGCCGTAAGCCAGGAAGCCGTGGAGGAAAGCGAGTCCGCGCTGCGCGTCGCGCAAGCTCGCGCAGCCTCCCTGCGGGCGCAAATTGACGAAGCCCGCTCGACCCTCGCGGGCGACGAAGCCAACCTCAGCTACACCCGCATCTATGCACCGTTGAGCGGCACCGTGGTGACCAAAACCGCGCGCGAGGGGCAGACCCTGAACGCGAACCAGATCGCGCCGGTGATCCTGCAGATCGCGGATCTGGGCACCATGACCGTGCGCGCCCAGGTGGCCGAGGCCGACGTGCCGCGAATACGGCCTGGCATGCGCGTCTCCTTCAGTACGCTGGGCGCGATTGAACGCCGTTGGGAGGCCGTCGTCAGACAGATACTGCCATCGCCGGAACTGATCAACGATGTGGTGCTCTACAACGTTCTGGCCGACGTGGAGAACCGGGATGGCCAACTCATGAACGGCATGAGCACGCAGATGTTTTTCCACGTATCTCGCGCCGAGAAAGCACTGGTGATCCCCACCACCGCACTGGGGCGACGCCGGCCCGGACAGGACACCGCGCAGGGCCAGGCCTATGAGGTGCGCCGCCGCAAAACCGACCAGGTTGCGATCATCGTCGTGCACGTGGGCCTGGTGACGCGGGCCCAGGCAGAAATCCGGGCCGGCCTGGCACTCGGCGACGAGGTGCTGTTACCGCCTCCCAAGGCCAAGCCCACCCGGCCGCGCTGGGGCATCTGATAATGGCTGACACGCCGCTGCTGGAGCTGCGCGGCATCACCCGGCGCTTTACCGCGGGCGACACCGAAGTACGCGCGCTCGACGATGTGTCACTGACCATCTGGCCGGGCGAATTCGTTGCCATCATGGGTCCATCCGGCTCCGGCAAAAGCACGCTCATGAACGTGATCGGCTGCCTGGATCGGCCGAGCGAGGGCGACTACCGCATCCTCGGCCGACCGGTGGGTGACCTGTCGGCCGATGCGCTCGCCGGCCTGCGCCGCCAGACCTTCGGTTTCGTGTTCCAGCGCTACAACCTGCTGCCAGGATCAAGCGCCACCGAGAACGTCGCCATGCCGGCCATGTACGCGGGACTGCCGCGACCGGCCCGGCTGGCGAACGCGGCCCGGCTGCTGGAGCAGTTGGGCATGACCGACCGCGCCGGCCACCTGCCGAGCCAGCTGTCCGGCGGACAGCAGCAGCGCGTCGCCATTGCCCGCGCACTGATCAACGATCCGCCAGTGGTGCTGGCTGACGAACCCACCGGGGCGCTGGACAGCCGCAGCAGCGAGGCATTGATGGGGCTACTGGGCCAACTGCATGCGCAGGGCCGCACCATCGTGCTGATCACTCACGACCCGCAGGTGGCCGCGCACGCCCAGCGTATTGTTCACATCGCCGACGGCCGCATCGATGCCGCCCCGACCCCGAACCGCTCCAGCACTGCCGAACCGCCCGCACGACACCCGATCGATGGCAACACCGTGATGCCGGAACTGGCGGAAGGCGCCAAGGTGGCCCTGCGGGCGCTGCGCACCAATGCCCTGCGCACGGTGCTCACGTTGCTGGGCATCATCATCGGTGTGCTATCGGTGGTGGTCATGCTGGCCGTGGGCGAAGGCAGCAAACGGCGCGTCCTTGACCAGATCACCACCATGGGCACCAACCTGCTGGTGGTCCGGCCGGGCGCGCCGGGCATCCGCGGCGGTGGCGATGTGGTCACCCTGACGCCACAGGACGCGGCGGAGATTGCCGCGCTCCCCGGCGTGGCCCTGGTGGTGCCCGAGCGCAGCGCGCGGTTGACGGTACGGGTCGGAGCCATGGACTACGCCACCACCGTGCAGGGCGTGGGCGCGGACCTGCCGGCGCTGCGCGACTGGCCGGTGGTTAACGGCAGTTTCTTTACCGACAGCGACGCCCGTAGCTATGCCCCGGTAGCGCTGCTGGGCCAGACGGTGGCACGGCTGCTGTTTCCCGGCGGCGAGGATCCGATCGGCCATTTCGTGCTGGTCCGAAACGTCCCGTTCGAGGTCATCGGCGTCATGGGCGAGAAAGGCAACTCGACCTGGGGCGGCGATCAGGACGACGTGGTGTTCATACCACTGAGCACCGGGCAGGTGCGGTTGTTCGGCGGCACCTACGTCAACGCCATCACCGTCAAGGTGGCCGATATCGACCAGGTCGACCCGGCGCAGGAATCCATTCGCCAACTGCTGCTGGCGCGGCACCGCACCGAAGACTTCGGCATCCGCAACATGGCCTCGCTGCTGGACATGGTCGGCACCGCGCAGACCACGCTGACCATACTGCTGGGCTCGGTGGCCGCGATCTCCTTGCTGGTGGGCGGCATCGGCGTGATGAACATCATGCTGGTCAGCGTGACCGAGCGCACGCGCGAAATCGGTATCCGCATCGCCACCGGTGCCCGCATGCGCGACATCCTGCTGCAATTCAACGTCGAGGCCGCGGTCGTGTGCACGGTGGGCGGGATCATTGGCCTGTTGCTCGGGTACCTGATCGGCTTTGGCCTGTCACTGGCGGGCATCGACGTGGTGTTTACCCTGGCGCCAGGGGTCATGGCGTTTCTGAGCGCGGTCGGGACGGGGCTTTTGTTTGGCTACCTGCCGGCGCGCAAAGCCGCCCGGCTGGACCCGGTAATCGCGCTGGCAGCGGAATAGCGCCATGCGCGGAACCATCGTGTCTGTCCTGGTGCTGGCCATTACCGGCTGCAACCTGACACCGGCCTACCAGCGCCCGCAAGTGCCGGAACCGGCATCCTGGCCACAGGCCGGGCTCCACGCCCAAACGCTACCTGACCGCTGGTGGCAAAGCTTCGCCAGCCCGCCGCTCGACGGGTTGGTGGAAAACGCCCTCGCCGCCAACCAGGATCTGGCGGCCGCGATACAGCGCATTGCCCAGGCGCGCGCCGCCGCGGTGGTCGCCGGTGCCGCCACCTGGCCGCAGGTAGACGCCGCGCTGACCACTACCGACACGACCCGCAGCGGCAATTCTGCCTCGGCCGCCGCGGGTGGCATCCGCCATACCGGCCAGATCTCGGTCGCCTATGAACTGGACTTGTTCGGACGGGTGGCCGCGACCCGCCAGGCCGCGCGCGAGCGACTGGCGGAGAGCCGCTTCGACCACGAGGCACTGCGCCTGCTCACCGTCGCCGAGGTAACCCAGGCGGCTCTGAATCTGTCCGCGACCGGCAAGCGACTGGCACTGGCGCGGGCGAACCTGGCCAATGCCCAGGGCGTACTGGCGGTGCTGGACGCGCGCCTGGATGCCGGCCGCGTATCTACCCTGGAACGCGACCAACAGCGCACCGTGGTCGCCACCACCGAAGCCAGCGTGGCCACCCTGGCGCAGAGCGAAGCCGGCTTCCGTAATCAGCTCGCCCTGCTAAGCGGCGCCGCCAGCCCGGAATTTACTGCCCCCGCAGTAGCCTGGGAAGCGCTGGTACTGCCGGCAGTGACGCCAACCGTACCGGCGACCCTGCTGACCCGCCGGCCCGATCTGCGCCGGGCGGAGGCGCAGCTTCAGGCCGCGGGCGCGGACCTCGGGGCGGCCCGATCGGCGCTGTACCCAAGCCTGCAAATAAGCTGGGACCGGTCCTGGACTCGCAGCCCGGCGGCCACCCTGACCACCCTGACCGGCAGCGCACTGGCGCCGCTGTTTCGTGGTGGCGCCCTGCGCGGCGAAGTCGCGCGTAACGAGGCGCGTCAAGCCGAGCTGGTCGCCCAGTATCGCCAGGCCGTGCTCACCAGTTACCGGGAAGTGAGCGATGCGCTCGACGCCCAGCGCCAGAGCGAGGCGCGCAGCCAGGCACTGGACCGGGCGGCCGCCGCCGCCCGTGACGCGTACGCGGGTGCTCGCGCCCGCTTCGAAGCCGGAGCTGCGGACTACCAGGTGCTGCTGGACGCCCTGCGCAGCCAGATCCAGGCCGACGATGCCGCCGTCGGCGCCCGGCTGGAACGCTTCACCGCGGCGGTATCCCTTTACCGGGCGCTGGGCGGGAATACCGCGCTCTAGGGAAGCGCTGAATAAATCCGTCCTGGATTGTCAGCGCCCGTCATCGGAAAAGCGTGGTTTTCCAATGACTCACAAAATCAGTGACTTACAGCCACAGATTTTGGCAGCGCGCCCCTGCGCTGCGGGAGCCGCTGAATAAATTAGCGGTTCCCTAGCAGCCTGTCGGACTTGGGCGATCGTATTCGATCAGCCCCAAGTCCGACCGACTGCCAGCCAATGTCCGGGACAGCCGGCGTGCCGGTGCGTCCCTGCACCGCGTCCGCTACCGGCGACGCTCAGGCCTGGTGGGTGGTGAGCATGTCCCGTGCCGCGGCAAGCTGCCGCCCGCCCTGCCCGCCTGACGGGCGCGCCAGCAATGCCAGGTGCCGGCGCCCTGGAACGGTCGCTGGCGCCAGGGCTGCCAGCGTGGCGCGGGTGGCGTCGGGCTAGTTGCAGATGAGCACGTAATCGCAACCTGCCACCAGCGCCCGCCGGGCGCGGGTCGGCACATCACCGACTGCCGCGGCGCCGGCCATGCCCAGGTCATCGCTGAACACAGCGCCGTCAAAACCGAGCTGCCCGCGCAGCACCTCCCCCACCCAGCGACGCGAGAAACCGGCCGGCTCCCCATCCAGCGCCGGGAACACCACGTGCGCCATCATCACCGCGGCAAGACCCGCGTCGATCAGCTGCCGATACGGCAACAGGTCGTTTTGCAGTTCGGCCAGTTCACGGTTATCCACCACATGCGCAATATGAGTGTCGGCCGCCACCGCGCCGTGGCCAGGAAAATGCTTGCCACAGGCAGCCATGCCCGCATCGACCATGCCGGAGGCAAAGGCGGCGGCCAGCGCTGCGGCGACCCGCGCCTGGGCATGGAAAGCCCGCGAACCGATGATGTCGCTGACGCCGTAGTCGAGGTCCAGCACCGGCGCAAAGCTGTGGTCGATACCCACGGCCAGCACTTCGGCCGCCATCACCAGTCCACCGGCACGCGCCAGCGCCAGCCCCCGGCCAGGGTCCAGGTCATGGGTCCGACCGTAGACGCTCGCCGCCGGCAGTGGCGTGAAACCGGCCCGCAGGCGCTGCACCCGCCCGCCGTCCGGGTCCACTGCAATCAACAGCCGTGGCTCGCGCAGGGCATGGACGTGCGCGCACAAGGCGCGCGTTTGGTCCGCGTCGACAAAATTGCGCTCGAACAGAATCACGCCGCCGATCAAGGGCCGTAGCAGTAACTGTTCTTCCTCCGCCGTGAGCTGCGGGCCGCTGATACCGACCACCAGCGGCCCGGGCGGCAATCGTCGGGGCATGTTGTGTCCTCAATAGTTGGCTGTGGTGGGGATGGATCAGTTAAGTTCTAGCCAGCATTCTGGCGATCGGCGACACCGATACGCTCGCCCCACTCGGCCGCCCGCGCCACGATGGCATCCGCGTCGAGCGTTATCGGGCGGCGCTCATGCAGCAGTCGGCGGCCCGCCACCCACACATCGCTCACCGCGTCACGCCCGGCGGCGTAAATGATCTGCGAAATCGGATCATGTACCGGCTGGCAGTGCGCGGCGGACAGGTCGAGCGCCACCATGTCGGCCGCCTTGCCCGCCAGCAGCGAGCCAATTTCGTGGTCCAGGCCCAGCGCCCGGGCACCGCCCAGGGTACCCATGTGCAACAGCGTTGCCGCCGGCACGGCGGCGGCGTCCTGGCTGGTGAGCTTGGCCAGCAGGCCGGCGGTCTTCAGCTCGCCCAGCAGGTCCAGATCATTGTTGCTGGCGGCGCCGTCGGTACCGATGGCCACGTTGACCCCGGCGGCCAGCAGAGCGCTCACCGGGCACACACCGGACGCCAGTTTCATGTTGGACTCGGCACAGTGCACCACGCTGGCACCGTGCCGGGCCAGGGCCTCAATCTCACCCGGCAACAGCTGGGTCGCGTGCACGGCAATCAGGCGCGGCGACAGCAGGCCCAGTTGCGCCACCCGCTCCAGTGGACGCATGCCGTGCTGGGCTTCGCCTTCCGCGACTTCGTGCGCGGTTTCATGCAGGTGCATGTGCAACGGCAGGTCAAGTTCCTCGGCCAGCGTCGCCAGCCTGGCCAGCGCGGCATCGCCCACGGTATAGGGCGCGTGCGGCGCAAAGGCGGTGCGGATCAGTGGGTGCTCGCGCCAGGCATCGTGCACGGCCAGCCCCTTGCGCAGGTAGTCGTCGGCGTCGGTACCGTAAGCACTGGCAAAGTCGAACACGATCAGGCCAATCACCGCACGCAGGCCCGCGGCAGCCGCTACCTGGGCGGTTTCCTCGCCAAAGAAATACATGTCGGAAAAACACGTCACACCGGCCTGGATCATCTCCGCCACCGCCAGCGCGCTGCCATCGCGCACGAACTGCGGCCCGACAAAGCGCTGCTCGGCCGGCCAAATGTGCTGCTGCAACCAGGGCATCAGCGGTAGATCGTCGGCCAGGCCCCGCAGCAGCGTCATGGCAGCGTGGGTGTGTGCATTCACCAGACCGGGTATCAGCGCATGCCGCGGCAGGTCCACCTGCACCCAGTCGGCATACCGCTGGCGGGCCTCTTCGGTCGGCAGGATGGCAGCGATACGACCACCGCTGACCGCCACACTGTGGTGCTGCCACACCACCGATGCAGGCTCTACCGGGATCACCCAACGAGCGTGGACCACGAAATCTGCGCCGTCGGTCATCGGCATTATCCTGCTGTATGGGTGCGGGTTTGCAGCCAAAAATGGCGATGCTATAGTGCCGACCAGTCTCATAAATGCAAATGCCATGTCTTTCCACCGCCAGCCAGCTTGTGTCCGCTCAGCCCGCGCCCCGCGCGGCATGCGGCTGTGCGCGTCCAACATCCGTCCTGGGTGGCTAGCCGCCTGTCTGCTTCCGCTGCGACTGCTGCCGTAAGGCAGCACACGTAAGCACGCCCTGGCGAGGGCACCCACAACGCGACCTGACCAGAATCCCCCCCAGCACCGGCGCCAAGGCATCGGCGTGGGCTGACTGAGTATTTCGGAGACCGGCTGTGAGCAAAGACAAACTCATCATTTTCGATACCACCATGCGCGACGGCGAGCAAAGCCCCGGCGCCGCCATGAGCCGCGACGACAAGCTGCGTATCGCAAGGGCGCTTGAGCGCCTGAAAGTGGACGTGATCGAGGCCGGCTTCCCGGCTTCAAGCCCGGGCGACTTTGCCGCCGTCAAGGCGGTGGCGGAACTTATCAAGGACTCGCGTGTATGCGCCCTGGCGCGTACCGGCGACGCCGACATCGATCGCGCCGGTGAGGCGCTCAAGCCGGCGGTGGCGCCGCGCATTCATACCTTCATCGCCACCTCGGCGCTGCACATGGAAAAGAAGCTGCGCATGTCACCCGACCAGGTGGTCGAGGCCGCGGTGCGGGCAGTCAAGCGGGCGCGAAACTACACCGACGATGTCGAGTTCTCGGCCGAGGATGCCGGGCGCTCGGACATGGACTTCCTGTGTCGCATCTTCGAGGCGGCGATTGACGCCGGTGCCAACACCATCAACGTACCGGACACGGTGGGCTACAACCTGCCGCAGCAGTTTGGCGAGAAGTTCCGCTTCCTGATCGAGAACATCCCCAACTCCGACAAGGCGGTGTTCTCCGCCCACTGCCATAACGACCTCGGCCTGGCGGTGGCCAACTCGCTGGCCGCGGTCATGGCCGGCGCGCGGCAGGTGGAGTGCGCCATAAACGGCCTGGGCGAGCGCGCCGGCAATGCCGCGCTGGAGGAAGTCGTCATGGCCGTGCGCACGCGCCAGGACTTGTTCCCCTGCGAGGTCGGCATCGACACCCGTCACCTGCTGGCCTGCTCCAAGCTGGTGGCGGCCATCACCGGCTTTCATGTGCAGCCGAACAAGGCCATCGTCGGCCTGAACGCCTTTGCGCACGAGTCGGGCATCCACCAGGACGGCGTGCTCAAGAGCCGCGAAACTTACGAGATCATGCTCGCCCAGGACGTCGGCTGGCAGAACAACCGGCTCACCCTGGGCAAGCTGTCCGGGCGCAATGCCTTCAAGGTGCGCATGGCCTCCCTCGGCTTCGAGTTCGCCAGCCAGGAGGCGACGGCGGAAGCCTTCCGACGCTTCAAGGAACTGGCCGACAAGAAGCGCGATATCTTTGACGAAGATCTGATGGCGCTGGTCACCGACATGGACCTGAGCCAGGCCAACGAGCGCATCAAGCTGGTAGGCATGAAGGTCTACGCGGAGATTGGCGAGACGCCGCAGGCCAGCGTCACCCTGGTGATGGACGGCAAGGAACACTCCGCCACCGAGGAGGGTGACGGCTCGGTGGATGCGACGTTCAAGGCCATCGAGGCCATCGTCCACTCCGGCGCCGAACTGCAGCTGTACTCGGTGCAAAGCATTACCTCCGGCACCGACGCCCAGGGCGAAGTCAGCGTGCGCCTGGCGCGCGACGGCATGGCAGTCAACGGCTCGGGCTCCCACACGGACATCGTAATCGCGTCGGCCAAGGCCTACGTCAACTGCCTGAACCTGGTGCTGGCGGCGCGCGCACACGCCGCGGCCGGGGTCTGATCGGCGGCAGTCAACCGCGGGTTGGACGTGCAAGTGCCCGACCCGCGCTTTACCTGCCGCCCTATCAATGCGAGATTTCCCGCGCCTGAATCACTCACGACCGTTCATGCATGGAGGAGAGCGATGACAACCAATCCCAACCCGCAGGTGCAACCATGAGTAAGCAACTGGACGGACGGGTGATCTGGGTCACCGGCGCCGGGCGCGGCCTGGGCCGGGCCTATGCCGAGGGACTGGCGCGGGAAGGCGCGGCGGTCGCCGTGAGCGACATTGCGGGTGTCGAAGACGCCGTCGCGGCCATACGCGGCGCCGGTGGCAAGGCGGCCGGTTTCATCTGCGACGTGACTGACGAGACGGCGGTCGCGCGCTGCGCGGCCGACATCAAGTCGCAGCTGGGCCCCATCGACGGGCTCATCAACAACGCCGGCATTTACCCGTTCGGTCCGGTCGAGCAGACCGATGCGGCCTTCCTGGAACGCATCTTCAGGATCAACGTATTCGGCGCATTTCACTGCATCCGCGCCGTGGTGCCGGACATGAAGGCCCGCCGCCGCGGCAAGATCATCAACATCAGCTCGGCCACCTTTCACACCCCGCCGCCCATGCTCAGCGCTTACGTCGCCACCAAGGCGGCGGCCATCGGCATGACCCGCTCGCTGGCTCGCGAGCTTGGCGAGTTCGACATCCAGGTCAACGTGATCGCGCCGGGACTGACGGAAACCCCAGGCGTGGCCGAAGCACCGATCGCCGGCGACATGTGGACCGGCATCCTGGCCGCGCAGTGCCTGAAGCGGCGCGAGCAACCGGACGACCTGGTCGGCACCGTGGTGTTTCTGTGCTCGTCCGCGAGTGATTTCATCACCGCCCAGACCATCAACTGCGACGGCGGCATGGGCGTGCATTGAGTTATCAAGGCAGCCCCTCAATTCCCTGGTGTCGTCATTCCCGCGAACGCGGGAATCCAGGCGTTTTGCTAGGCTCCCGCTGTTGCGGGAGCGACGAAATTCCTGGGCCGAATTGATAACTCGCACCTCACCCGGAAGGCATGACCGCCATGTCCACGCCCGATCCCGCCACACAGCTCGAAATGTACCGGCGCATGCTGCGCATCCGACGCTTCGACGAGACCGTCAAGACACTGTTTGATCGCGGCCGCATTCCCGGTTCGGTGCACCTGTCGATCGGCCAGGAGGCCGAAGTGGTCGGCGCCTGCATGGCCCTGGCCGGCGACGATTACATGGTCGGCAACCACCGCTCACACGGCCACCCCATCGGCAAGGGGGCGGCCATGGGCCCGTTGCTGGCGGAGATTCTGGGCAAGGCCACCGGCGTCAACGGTGGCAAGGGTGGGTCGATGCACCTGGCCGATTTTTCGGTCGGCAGTCTGGGCGAGAGCAGCATCGTCGGCAGCGGCTTGCCGGTCGCGGTCGGCGCCGCGCTGGGTGCCAGGATGCAGGGCAACGGCCGCGTATGTTTGTGTTTTTTCGGCGACGGCGCGTCGAACGAGGGCTATTTCCACGAAGCCCTCAACATGGCCAGCGCCTGGCAGGTGCCGGTGGTGTTCCTGTGCGAGAACAACAGCTACGGCGTGACCACGGCCTTCAGCCGTGTCAGCCGGGTACCGGACGTAGCCACCCGGGCGGTGGCCTACGGCATCCCCGGCGAAATTGTCGACGGTCAGGACGCGCGGGTGGTGTACGCGGCCGTGCAAAACGCGGCGCAGCGGGCGCGGGACGGCGCCGGCCCGACCCTGATCGAAGCCAAGACCTACCGCTACCCGCACCACTCCGAAGGCCCGCTCTACAACAACATCACCTACCGCGACCCGGCCGAGCTGGCCGCCTGGCAGGCGCGCGATCCGCTGCCGCTGTTCGCCGGACATTTGGCGGAGGCCGGCATCGCCGACGCGGCCCTGTTGGCTGACATCGAACAGGCCATCAGCGCTGAGGTGGCCAGCGCGCTCGAATTTGCCGAACAAAGCCCCTGGCCGGACCCGGCCGAGGCCCACCGTGGCCTGTACCGCACGCCAATCGCGGGTTTCGACCATGCGTGAGCTAACGTTTCTGGAGGCCATCCGCGAGGCGCAGGAACAGGAAATGGCGCGCGATGAGCGCGTGTTCATCCTGGGCGAGGACGTGTCCTTCAACGTTTACGGCAGCACCGGGGGTCTGGCCGAGCGCTTTGGCCTGGACCGGGTGCGCGACACACCGATCAGCGAGTCGGGCTTCACTGGCGTGGCCATCGGCGCCGCGCTGGTCGGCATGCGGCCGATCGTCGATTTCACCATCGCCTCGTTCATGTACCTGGCCATGGACCAGCTGGTCAGCATCGCCGCCAAGACCGCCTATATGTACGGCGGGCAAGCGCACGTGCCGGCGGTGTTTCGCGCCGCGCTGTTCTACAACGGCGGCCTGGCGGCCCAGCACTCGGACCGCAACTACGCCATGTTCATGCAGGTGCCGGGCCTGAAGATCGCCGTGCCGAGCACGCCACACGACGCCAAGGGTCTGCTCAAGAGCGCCATCCGCGACGACGACCCGGTGCTCATGTTCGAGGACGGCGCCCTGTGGGGCAGCCGCGGCGAAGTGCCCGAGGACGATTACCTGATCCCGTTCGGTCAGGCGGCCGTTCGCCGCGAGGGCAGCGACCTGACCATCGTCGCCATCGGCTCGCGGGTACGCGAAGCGCTGGCTGCCGCCGACACGCTGGCGAAACAGGGCATCTCGGTCGAGGTCATCGACCCGCGTACATTGGTGCCACTGGGTCGGGCCACGATTCTGGCCTCGGTCGCCAAGACCGGCCGCGCGCTGGTGGTGGACGTGGGCCACCGCAGCTGCGGGGTGGCGGGAGAAATCCTCGCCACCATCGCCGAGGACGGCTTCTGGTCGCTGCGCGCGCCCCTGAAGCGCCTGACCGCACCGGACATGCAGATACCGTTCTCGCCGGCACTCGAAAAAGGCTTCTACCCGGACACGGCGCAGATTGTCGACGCGGCCCTGGCGCTGGTTCAGGACTAAAGCGCTTGGCACACGAGGTACTACTGCCCCAGTGGTCCATGGGCATGCAGGATGGCCAGGTCACGCGCTGGCTGAAAGCGCCAGGCGACCCGGTCAGCGACGGCGAGACCATCGCCGAGGTGGAATCGTCCAAGGTCGCCAGCGAACTGCTGGCCGACCGCGCCGGCATTTTTTTGCGGGCCCTGGTCCCGGAAGGCGACACCGTGCCAATACGCACGCCGCTGTGCCTGATCGGCGAGCCGGGCGAGCGCGTCGACGCCGCGCCGCAGACCACCGCCACGCCAGTGCCATCCACGGCGCCCCGCCCTGCCCGGGCCGCCGCCAGCACCGCGCAGGTCACGCCACGGGCGCGCAAGCTGGCCGCCGATCACGGGATCGACCTGACACAGGTACGGGGCAGCGGTCCCGGTGGGCGCATTGTCGAGACCGATATCGCCAGCGCTATCCATGACCCGGGCGACGACAGCTACTCACTGTCGAAGCGCCGCGGCCGCCTGGCCGAACGCCTGCTGTCCAGCCTGCGCGACAGTGCCCAGCTGACCCTCAGTCGCGACCTTGACCTGACGGAACTGGCGGCATGGCGCGCCATCCAGCCCGAGCGCGTCGGCTGGGGCGATCTGGTCGGCTTCGCAGTCAGTCGGGTGCTGCCCCGACACCGCCAACTCAACGGCACCGTCGAGGGCGACCGCGTACGCCTGTCAGGCGCCGTGCACCTGGGATTCGCGGTCGCGCTTAACGACGGCCTGGTCACGCCGGTAATACACGACGCCGGGCAAAACAGCCTCTGGCAACTGGCGGCGCTGGCAACTACCCTGGCCGCCCAGGCACGCGCCGGCACGCTGCGTCCACAGGACGTGGACGGCGGCACCTTCACGCTGAGCAACCTCGGCGGCTACGGCATCGATGTATTCACCCCCATCGTCAACCCGCCGCAGATCGCCATTCTTGGCCTCGGGCGGGTACGCGAACAGGCCGTGCGCAGCGGCAGCGGGCTGGCATGGCGGCAGCTGATGACGGTCAGCCTGAGCTTTGATCATCGGGTCACCGATGGCGTACCGGCGGCGCTGTTTCTACGCGCGCTTGGCGAGTTCATGGCGCGGCCCGACAATTTTGGCGACGCTGATTAAGGGCGAACCGTCCGTATATCCAGGGATGAAGCAAGCCGAAACTTCCAGCTAGCCGTCCGCATGACGTTTCCGGTCTCAGAAAAACAATGACAGCAATCACCAAGAACATCCGCTGGATCATTCTGGCCCTGATCGCGGGCGCGGCCCTGGGCCTGAGCTTTCCGGAAACCGCCCTGCTGTTTACGCCCCTGGCCAAGTTTGTGCTGCAACTGATCAAGGCGGCGGCCACGCCGTTGGTGTTCTTTGCGGTGCTGGAAGCGATCCTGCGCTACCGGGTGGCCGGCAGCGATTTTTTTAAGCTGCTGGTCATCACGCTGATCAATGCCTCGATTGCGATTTCCATCGGGCTGTTCATCGCCAACGTCACCGAGCCGGGTCAATACCTGCGGTTCCTGGCCACCGACGTGGCGGCGGCAACCCAGAACATCGATCTATTCGACATGCTCGCCAAGCAGTTGCCGGAAAGCGTCGTGCAGCCCCTGGCGGACAACAGCATCATGCCGCTGGTGGTGATGGCCGTGGCCTTCGGTTTTGCCTGGCGGCGGGTGCGCGCCAGACAGAACCCCGACACCCTGCAACTGATGGAACGGGGCGAGATGTGGATATCCATCGCCCGGGATATCTGCGAAACGCTGTTGATCTGGATCGTAAGACTTATCCCGTTCGCGGTCTTTGCCGCCAGCGCCAAGGTCACGGCCGAGCACGGTTTGCATCCGTTCAAAGGCCTGGGTCAGTACGTTGCCCTGTGCCTGCTGGGCATGGCCATCCACATGCTGTTCACCTACAGCAGCTGGCTGGTGTTGTTTGTGCGGGTCAGCCTGCGCAAGTTCTGGCAGTACGCCCTGGAGCCGGTGTTCTACGCCTTCAGCGTCAACAGCAGCCTGGTGGCACTGCCCCTCACCCTGCGCGCTCTGGACAACCTGGGCGTATCCAGGCGGGCTTCGACGCTGGCCGCCTGCGTCGGCACCAATCTGAACAACGACGGCATCATCCTGTACGAGGGATTTACGCTGCTGGCCCTGGTGCAGGCCAGCGGCATCGAGATGAGCCTGGCCAGTCAGGCGTTTGCCGCGGTGTATTGCATCGTGGCCGCGATGGGCGTGGCCGGGGTGCCGGAAGCGGGCGTCGTGGCCCTGACCCTGGTGCTCGGCGGTCTTGGCATACCCACGGAAGCGCTCGCCCTGCTGCTGTCGGTGGACTGGATCATTGCCCGGGCGCGCTCGTTCATGAACACCCACTCGGACCTGGTCGGCTCCATGATCCTGAATCGCTGGATCGATCTGGGCCAGGGCAAACCGGCGTAGTTGTATTCCAGGCACCGCGCTCGGCTGACTGGCGCCACCGCTCGGCTCCGCGCTTAATAATCCCCACCAGCCATTGAGGAGTTACCCCATGCTCGACAAAAAAATTGCCATCGTCACCGGCGCCGGTAGCGGCATTGGCCGCGCCATTGCCGCCCGCCTGCACGCCGAGGGCGCCCACGTGGTACTCGCCGGCCGACGCCGCGACAAGCTGCAAGAAACCGCCCACCTGCTGGGCGACCGCACCCTGGTGGTAGCCACCGACGTTACCCGGCCCGCCGAGGTGCAGGCGCTGGCCGATGCCGCCAGCGACTTCGGCGGCGGCAAGATCGACATCCTGGTCAACAACGCCGGAGCCATGCGTTTCGCACCGATCGAGAACGCCGACGAAGCGCACTGGCAGGACATGATGGACGTCAACTGCTGGGGTCCACGGCGCCTGATGGCCGCGGTGCTACCGGCCATGCGCGCGGCCGGCGGTGGCAGCATCGTCAACATCGCCTCCATCGCCGGCGAGAACGCCTTCCCCGGCGCCGGTGCCTATGGCGCCGCCAAACGCGCCCTGCGCCACATCTCGCAAGTACTGGCGATGGAAGAAGCCGGCCACGGCATCCGCGTGAACGTGATCTGCCCCGGCGTGGTGGAAGAAACCGAGCTATTGCAGGGCGCCGTGCCGCCGGACAAACAGGCGCAATTCCTGAACACCTTTGCCCAGGTGCACCCCCTGGGGCGCAACGGCAAGCCAGACGACGTCGCCGACGCGGTGCTGTTTTTCGCATCCGCCCAAAGCCGCTGGATTACCGGCGTCGTGCTGCCGCTCGACGGCGGGCGGCATCTGGCCAGCAACCGGCCCAAGCTGGACTGAGTGTTGGCGGCTGGCGGACCTTTTCTTGCCGCGATGACGGCCGGTGGGTCAGTGCGCTCCAACTAGAACACGCGTCAAGAAAAGGCCACGTCCACGTAGATCACGGCCCGCTTCAGGAGGTCGACCAGCACCTCACCATCATCCATGGGCTGAAGGCGCTAGTCACCTACATGCTGGCACCTCATCGCCACTCAGCACATTCAGATTCGGCCCCAGCTCTCGACACGCAAGGCATGTTTACAAGCAACCGAAAAAAAACTGTC